>JANOEV010000279.1:0-2831 GCA_031413695.1 Burkholderiales bacterium | reverse complement strand
GCCCAGCCCACCCCCGAGGGTGTTAGCCGGTCGCCAATCCCGGGCAAGCTGAAGATTTTCCTAAGCCACGCCAAGGCCGACGATACCCGCGAGGCCGTCGCGCTGAAGCGCTATCTGCAGGAGGAACCGGCGAGGACGAATCGCGCTATTCATTCAAAACACTGATCCCGGCCTCATGGCGGGGCGACAAAGATGGGATTCCGCCTGAAGTGAAATTGCCGGAAGAGCGAAACGGCTTGACTGTGGTTTTCCGGGTGTTTGACCGCGTATCCTACGTTTTGGTCATGTCGTCGAAGCGGCCCGTAAAAGTTGGCGACATCGTCCAGACGCCGTAGTCGTCGTTTCACAGCGGCACCGGTAAACGCGCGACATTGTTCGCGCGTTTGTCATTTTTGCACCTGGTTTTTCACCCACACCGTCTTCGTGTTCATTTGATTCAACGTCAAGTATGCCAATGCCACCGCCAGGGCTCGACCCACGATCATGGCTCGCGCTCGACCTGATACCGAATTTGGGTGCCGAAAGCATCCGCAAGTTGTTGCGCGAATTCGCAGCGCCTGAAAACGTTTTGACGCAGCACCGGGCCGCACTCTTGCGCGTTGTGAGTGCAAAGACCGCTGACGCAATCGTTAACGGCGCTGACGCTGTAAAACTCGCCCACGCCATGAAATGGCTTGAACAGGCATCAAATCACATTGTCACGCTGGCCGATGACGACTATCCGCGCGCATTGTTTGAGATTGCCGACCCGCCGCCGATGCTATATCTCAAGGGGCGTCGAGAATTATTGTCCAACACCGGTATTGCCGTTGTTGGCAGTCGCAACGCAACGCCAGGCGGCAAGCAAAACGCCGAGGGATTTTCACGAAGTTTGTCGAACGCGGGATTGACGATTGTTTCCGGGCTTGCACTGGGAATTGACGCCGCCGCACATCGTGGCGGACTCGACGGCAGTGCATCAACCATTGCCGTGGTTGGTACCGGCCTTGATTTGGTCTATCCCGCCCGCAATAAGACTCTGGCGCTGGAGATTTCGCAGCGAGGACTGATCATCTCCGAATTTCCGTTGGGCACACCTGCAATCGCGACCAATTTTCCGAGGCGCAATCGCATCATCAGCGGGTTGACCAGGGGTGTGTTGGTCGTCGAGGCGGCACTTGCTTCCGGATCGCTGATTACCGCACGGCAAGCGGCCGAGCAGGGACGCGACGTCTTTGCAATTCCCGGATCGATTCACTCACCCTTTTCCAAGGGCACACACCAACTTATCAAACAAGGCGCGAAACTGGTCGACGAGGCAAACGATATTCTGGCTGAGTTGCATTGGCGGGTGATTACGACAAATCCAGCGAACGCTGTATTGCATACCGATCCGATCAACATGGATAGCGATCCTGTACTCGAGGCAATGGGATTTGACGCGGTGTCCTGCGACGAACTGGCGATCCGCACAAATGTCGCCGGACATGTGTTGATCGGCCGATTGACGGAGCTAGAGTTGGATGGTCATATCGCGCAGATTGCGGGCGGAAAGTATCAACGGCTTGCGTGATCTCGCACTCCATCAATTGACACTCCGCATCCAACCAATAGGTTGTTTTTATTGCAAAAAATTATTCTCTTGCGTTTGCAAGACTTCCGCGCCTATCATGTGCGCCCCACGTAACGGCTGTGATGGCTGTCGCGGACGCGTGAACCAACCTATGAAAGCATCAACGCATGTCAAAGAGTCTCATCATCGCCGAGAAGCCATCCGTCGCGAACGATATTGCCAAGGCAATCGGTGGCTTTACCAAACACGCAGAATATTTTGAGAGCGACGATTACGTCCTCTCATCGGCAGTCGGCCATTTGGTCGAGATTGCGATGCCCGAAGAAGAGGAAGTAAAACGCGGCAAATGGACCTTCGCGCACCTGCCGGCGATCCCATCTTACTTTGCCCTGCGCCCGATTGAAAAAACCGAGCCGCGCCTGAAGGTTCTGCTAAAACTCATCAAGCGCAAAGACGTCACCGCACTGATTAATGCCTGTGACGCCGGACGGGAAGGCGAATTGATTTTTCGCTACATCGCGCAATTTGCCAAAGCCAAGCAGCCGGTCAAACGATTGTGGTTGCAATCAATGACCCAACCAGCAATACGCGAGGGATTCAAAGGATTGCTCGCCGGCGAGGCGATGCAGGGATTGTCGGATGCGGCCGTGTGCCGCTCGGAATCAGACTGGTTGGTTGGTATCAACGGTACGCGCGCAATGACCGCGTTCAATTCAAAGTCTGGTGGTTTTCAACTGACCACCGTCGGTCGTGTGCAAACGCCGACCCTTGCCATCATGGTCGAGCGTGAAGAGCGCATCAAAGCATTTAAACCGCGCGACTTTTGGGAAGTTCATGCGAACTTTTCTGCCAGCGGCGGTGATTACATGGGCCGCTGGATCGACGAAAAATTCAAGAAGTCGGAGGACGATGAACATCTCAAGCCCGAACGTTTATGGGATGAAAAGACAGCCCGATCGATTGTCACGAAATGCCTGGGTAAGCCCGGTATCGTCGACGAGGAGTCCAAGCCGACCACGCAGGCCTCGCCGCTGCTGTTTGATCTGACCTCGCTGCAACGTGAAGCAAACTCCCGGTTTGGTTTTTCGGCGAAAACGACGCTTGGTTTGGCGCAGGCCTTGTATGAAAAACATAAGGTGCTGACCTACCCGCGTACTGATGCCCGCGCATTGCCCGAAGACTACATCCAGACCGTCAAGCAGACGCTGGAAATGTTGAAAGAGGGCGAATACAATGTTTCGGCGAAAAAAGTACTGGACAGTGGCTGGGTAAAACCCAA
>JANOEV010000278.1:0-2978 GCA_031413695.1 Burkholderiales bacterium | reverse complement strand
GAAAGCTATGTTGCAGCCGCATCATCTTCATGCGCCTCTGAACACCAGGGGTCAGGGTCAGCTAACCCGCCTTTGACGGACATTTTTAATAGTAGGCAATAATATTCCGCATCCGAACGAATGTCGGCTTTCGGGAAAGGTGTCTGTCTGCATTGGGTCAGACTCGGCGGTTCCCGGTGAACAAAAGCCGACATACAATCCAATGCCGGCTTGGCCACTTGAAATCGTGGGTGTCGGCAAGACTGTAAAATAGCCAATCTGTCATTCCAACGCATATATCCACCACGCCGTGATCAAACAACGCACCGTCAAAAACAAAGTCCGCGCCACTGGCGTGGGTGTGCATCTCGGCCACCGGGTCGAGATGACCATTCGTCCCGCCCCGCCGGATACCGGCATTGTTTTCTGCCGCACCGATATGCCGGGTGCACCGACCGTACGTGCGCACGCGCTGAATGTGAATGACACACGTATGTCGACGCGTATTGAAGATGCCAAAACCGGCGCGAACGTCGCCACGGTTGAACACCTGATGTCGGCATTTGCCGGGCTTGGCATCGACAACGCCTATGTTGATTTGAATGCAGTGGAAGTGCCAATCATGGATGGCAGCGCGGCGCCGTTTGTATTTTTGATGCAGTCGGCTGGCATTGAAGAGCAGGCCAGGGCCAAAAAATACCTTCGTGTGTTGAAACCGATCGAACTAAAGGACAAAGACCGGCTGGTCCGGCTCGAGCCGTTCAATGGATTCAAGCTCAAGTTTTCAATCGACTTTGACCATCCGGTGTTTCATGGCCGGCAAAACATTGTCGAGGTTGATTTTGCCGACATCCCGTTTATCAAGGAAGTGGCGCGCGCGCGCACCTTTGGTTTTACCCATGAGGTCGAGGCGATGCGGCTGGCGGGCCTGGGCCGTGGCGGTTCACTCGATAACGTCATCGTCATCGATGATTTTCATGTGTTGAACCCGGACGGCCTGCGTTCCGAGGACGAATTTGTCAAACACAAGGCGCTCGATGCGGTGGGTGACTTGTATATGCTCGGTCACCCATTAATTGGTGCGTTTACCGGGGTGAAGTCCGGCCACGCGATGAACAACCAACTGGTGCGGGCGTTGCTGGCCGACGAAACAGCATTCGAAATGGTGACCTTCGACAAACGCGAGGCACTGCCGGGTGCGTTTGGTGCAATGGCACTTTCCGCCGTTTGAACGTCCGTCTAAACCATATTAAGAACAGGGGCACGATGCCATGTTGATCGGACTTCGGTTTTTGTTGTTGTTTGCGGTGATGGCCGCATCGATTACCTTTCTTGGCTATCTATTTACCAAGAGGCCGCGTTTTCTTTATTACACCAAGCTCATCATCAAGGTAACGCTCTCGTTCGCGGCGCTGATTGCCATCATCTATATCGCCGAACGGCTGTTGCTGGTCTAGTTTTTCTTGGCCGCATCCTTGTTGGCGAGCACACGCTTACTGGTGACAATCCGCTTGGCCTGAATCTTCTGAATCGCCTTTTTGAGCGGCGAATCGGCTAATTTCTCTGCCAAATCATCAAGTTGCGCCTCGCTCACGGCGGTCTTTACCGCGGCCAGCTTGATCGAGGTCGGGGTCGGTGCCCGCCAGGTCGACATCTCGGGTTGCACCACGATGCGAATTGCGGTAACCTCTTGTTCCTGCTTTGTTTTTTTCTCAAGTACCGTTCTGAATTTCTCAAGCAGGCGCGGCGAAAAGGCCTTTAGATTGGTTGCGATTGCACCATTGGCCGCCGCAATTATCACTGTTGACCCCTCCAATGCAGCAACCCGGCAGAGTTTTTCCCAACCGGGTGGCAGGACGTCCGCAAAAGAATGTTGAAGGCGAGAAAGACGCCGATGTTGCGCCACCAATGGCGCCATGGTGTCGTCCTCGCCGAACAGGGTACTGATGGGTTTGAAGCTGGTCTTCAACTGATTGGTGCCCGCTAAAAGGATACGATGAATATTATTTTAGTCTCGGATAGTTTGGCCAAAAGCCGGATCGTCACGATTTCACAGTCGCAGATCATTATGGCGGCAATGGGCTTTGTCAGCGCGGGATTCATGTTTGCGCTCGGCACCTACTGGGTGACCATGAAGTATGCGGTTGATATCCAGAACCCGTTTATCCAAAGCCTGATTTCCACGCTGACCCAGCAAAACACGCAACAAGCCGAACGCGATATGCGTGAACAGCTCAATTCGCTGGCGGTGAAACTCGGTGAGTTGCAGGCCCGCATGATGCGCCTCGATGCATTCGGCGAGCGTCTGGCAAAAGTGGCCGGCGTCAAAGGCGAATTTAATTTTTCTGAAACACCGGGTTTGGGTGGCCCGGCGCCGACATCGAGTATGACCGGCGACGTCAGCTACAAAGATTTCACCACCAAACTGTCAGAAGTCTCGCTCGTGCTCGATGATCGCGCCGACAAGCTTGGCGTGCTCGACTCCGTGTTGATGGAAGGCCGGCTTGCCGCCAAAGCCATTCCGACCATCCTGCCGGTCGCCACCGGTTATTACTCGTCAAACTTTGGTTTCCGCATTGATCCGTTCAACGGTCGCAGTGCATTTCATGCCGGCGTGGACTTTATCGCCGCACCCGGTTCACCGATCCTCGCCGCCGCTGGTGGTGTTGTGGCCGCCTCCGAGTGGCATACCGAATATGGCAATCTGGTCGACATCGACCACGACAACGGTTTGACCACGCGCTACGCACATCTGGCACGCAAGACGGTGAAAGCCGGCGACGTGGTGTTGAAGGGTCAACGCATTGGCGACCTGGGCATGACCGGTCGTGCCACCGGCCCGCATTTGCATTTTGAAGTTCGCGAAAACTCGGTTCCGCTGAATCCGAACCGTTTCCTCAATTTCGCCCGCGCGCAAGAGCCTGCCCAGGCTGTCAAGACCGCCCGCGCCCCGTAGTTCCCCCGCCATCGCCGGGCCATTCACGCCACGCGTGTGAATG
>JANOEV010000277.1:0-8348 GCA_031413695.1 Burkholderiales bacterium | reverse complement strand
TTCGAACCCACGACAACTGGAATCACAATCCAGGACTCTACCGCTGAGCTACAACCACCAAAGAAGGCTGCAATTATAACCATCCGCCGCTAATAAGTCACCCCTGACGCGCCAGATAAAACCACTCAGTGCCCGGCAGCGACTTGGCATCCGGAAACAGGATATAACAATCATCCTCTGCAACAATCCGACGACCGTCGCGCAGCGTGCCGATCAGCTCACCTTTTGCCAGTCGGTTAAAGCTTGCCCATTCTCGTGAAAAGGTGTCATCGGCGTGGGTCTTGTCGATCACGTCGTACATGTGCAGTTCTTCCACATCCTTAACCGGCGCTGGCGGCGTACCGTCACTAAGCCCCAGGAATGCCAACGTATTGACGATGGCTTGATAACCAACCTCGGGCGACTCCGGTGCATCGTGCTGGCCACATTCAAGCGTGATCGAATAACCGCCGACCGACCGCATGTATTCGGTGGTGCCGACACCGTATCGGGAATCGGTATTTAATGGATTTAACTGCCCGACGGATGTGCCGGCATGCGCCTGACGGCGCGCAACCCCCAATGCATAGGTGTCGAGCCAGCCGTCGACAAATCGATGCACACCGAGGTGGCGCGCCATTGCCCGCTCTTTTGCAAAGTGACCAAACGGCTGCAACGGACCGTTGTTGTCAACCGGCCCGAGCATGGCAAACGCCGGGTTGCTGGCGCGGGTCGAATGCAGATCGAGCAACACATCGTGTGCCGCGAGCAGCGGACACAACCACTTTGCAACGTGGTCCTCGAAATCCCTGGGCGTCGCGACCGGGTACAGATTGCGATTCAGGTTTCGGTCGCCGGTGCGTTCGCCCTTCGCATATGCCAGCGGATTTGTCACCGGCACGAAGGTGACGTGCCCGGCGATAATGTTTGTGTGACCGGATTCGATGTCGTCAATCACCCGCAAAATGGCCTTGGTGCCGCAAGTCTCGTTACCGTGTACCGCACCGGTGATAATGATGCGCGGGCCGGGCTGGCGTCCGGTGTACTGAATCGATTTGAAATGCATGTTGGTCTTCGTGGTTGTTGGCGCAAGGCGCAGCGGCTAGAGTTCTATTTTAGCGTGTGATCACGTCCACCAATTTGTTGCATGCGGTATCCGCCACGTCTCAAACCCGGGATTTCCAAAATGACAGCCACACCGACCACCATCAAAGGTGACAAAACCATTCCGATAGAAATGATCGCCGGACACGATGCGTTCCGGCGGTTGTCGGGCATCAAGGGCACGTTTGTCGATCTGCGTTACGGCAGTGCAAATAACTTTGTCGGGCGGGATTTGTACGGTGATATTGATTGCGCCTGGTTGCATCGCGACGCGGCGGCGGCAATCGAGAAAGCCGTCGGCTGGCTGCGGCACGAGCGACCCGGCGTGTCGATGTTGATTCTGGATGCGCTGCGGCCGCAGCGAGTTCAGGAACAACTTTGGGCCGCGCTTGCCGGCACCGATTTGCAAATGTATCTCGCCGATCCGGTGCGTGGTTCCATCCACTCGTTTGGTATGGCTGTGGACATCACGTTGGTCGATGCAAGCGGTGTTGAGCTTGATATGGGCACGCCGTTTGACGACCTGACCGAACGTTCACACCCGGCGTTGGAGGATGGATTTGCCAGAGCCGGGGCGTTGCAACAGGCACACCTGGATAACCGTCACTTGCTCAGGAACGCCATGACCCAGGCGGGGTTCCAAGGCATCAATACCGAATGGTGGCACTTTGACTGCGGCGACAGGTTGAACGTGCGTGCAAACTACGCAAGGGTACTGTAGTCGCGCGCAACCTTTGGTTATTTTGCGGCTGCCGCGCCCGACGTCGGCACCGGGCTACCTGATTTCGCCAGCCAATCCAACAACGCGTCCAGGATTGCCCGGCCACCCGCGGCAACGGCCCGCGGGTCGTTGATCATCGCAACCACAACATGTTGTTGTCCGGCTGCGTCCGGCATATAACCCGCCACCGACACCACATCGCGCAAGCTGCCGGTTTTGATACGACCCAACTCGGCGGCAGGACTCGATTTCAGTCGGTTGCGCATCGAGCCATCCACCGCGACAATCGGCAGACTCGAGATAAATTCCGGCGCCCATTTGCTGTGATACGCAGCATGTAACACGGCAGCCAACTGTGTCGGCGTGATGCGTTCCGTGCGTGACAGGCCCGAGCCGTTGTCTAGCACCAACCCGCTGTCATCAATACCCTTTTGCTTGAGCCATAGTCGGATTTCGGCGTCGGCCTTTTGTCGTGTTGTTGTTGCGGTCGCTGCGTCGGGCGCGGCAAGTGTACCCAGCGTCAGAAACAACCCGCGGGTAATGGTGTTGTCAGAGACTTTATTGATATTGCGGGCGACCTCGGCCAGCGGGCGGGCGCGGTGTTCCGCCAGCAATTTTATGGCGGGCTGCTGCGATTCGCTGCCAAGCGACGGCGCAGGAGCATCGACCTCCCTGACAAGGCCGTTAAAGGTACCGCCCAGGCCGCGCCATAACGAACCAAACAGGCGCGCCGTAAAGTCGGCGCGATCGATAACGTTGATGGCAACCGATTGTGAACAGTTTTTGGGGAACGTTCCATTCAAATAGACGCGTATTTCACCGTCGTCGGAAACCACGGTCGTGGGTATTTTCCAGCCGTCCTCCCACTTTCCACATGGCCGGTCGTCAAACGTCATGTTTGAAATGACCTTGACACCATCGAGCGCCGGGGTCAGGCGAATTTGAAAGCCAAGGGTGTCGGTTTCAATGTCGTACTGCGCAAGATTCATGTTGATCAGCAGCGCGTCGGGAATCACGTTATAGCGAAACTCGGGTGACTCATCGAATGGTGGCACACCGACGTCAATACGGGCGGGTTGAAAAAATCCACGGTCGATAATCAGGTCGCCCTGAATGTTGGTCACGCCGCGATGACGCAGACTTTGCAACATGCGCTGAAAGTCTTCCCACGTGATATCCGTATTGCCGAATCCACGCAAGACGAGGTCACCCTTCAACACCCCGTTATCGATGGTGGCGCCGGATCGAAGCTCGGTACGACTGCGATAGGCCGGCCCGAGTCTTTCCAAGCCGACAATTGCCGTAAGGACCTTCATGGTTGATGCCGGCTGCAGCGCCCTGTCTGCCCCGTGCGTCAGGACACTTTTGCCATCCTTCACGCGCAATATTGCGATTCCAAGCGCGTCGTCTGGCAGGTTGTTTTCACGCAACATACGGCTGATTTCAGGCGGCAGCTGGCCGAAACAGGGCGCAGGCAAGATCGTGGTCGACAGCCAGACAAACATCAAAATCAGCAACTTGTGCGTTTTCATCGCAACCCTTAAAAAAACGGTCATTACCCATCACAAAGCTGTTGTTTTTATGTAACAGCGGTGTCACGTTATTGTATTGGTAGTATATTGGTATTAATAGCCGCAGACTGCGGATTGTTCTGGCCGGCATGTCAGCCGGACCGATAAAAACGCGTCAATTGACGAGGCTACGCAATCAACCGATTTAATGTATCGCCACAACCACGACTCACGATTTTCTATTAGGAGAAACCTGTGAAATCAAAAAATCTTGCCCAGGTGATTTTGTTGACCTGTTTTGCAGGCGCGGTGTTTGCACAAACGCCGCCAGCATCAACGCCACCGGCAGCCAAAGTTGAAAAAATCGAGGTCACCGGCTCCAGCATCAAGCGCGTGCAGTCCGAAGGCGCGACACCGTTGCAGATCATCACCAAGGAAGACATTGATCGCGAGGGGATAACCAGCGCGGAACAACTGGTGGCGCTGCTCTCGGCCAACGGTTCCGGTGCCGACAATATGTCGTCAAACGTTGCCTTCAGCGTAAACGCCAACGAAAACCGCAACAGTAACAGTGTCGCGTCAGCAAACTTACGCGGTTTGGGTGCAGCGAGCACCCTGATTCTGCTCAATGGCCGCCGGGTTTCAACCCATGGCGCGCGTGGTAACGCGGTTGATTTGAATGCCATTCCACTGGCGGCCGTCCAGCGCGTTGAAGTGCTGAAAGACGGCGCGTCTGCCATCTACGGTACCGACGCCATCGGCGGTGTCATCAACTTCATCATGCGCAAAGACTACAAGGGCATTGAGCTCAACGCGTCGACCAATGTGACACAACAGGGTGGCGGCAATTTCACCCGCGCGTCGATTGTGGGTGGCATCGGTGATCTGGCCAAGGATGGCTTTAATCTGGTTGGCAGCTTCACCCTGGATCGCCAGGAAAAACTTGCCGGTTCACAACGCAGTTTTGTCAACGGTAACCAGCCTGACCGCGGCCTGACACCGGATACCGGTGGCGGACCGTTCGCCTCGCAAAACCAGGGTGCCGGCACGGCCATGGGCATCAACCCAATCGGCTCGCCAATTATCGGGTCGTACACATTGCCGGTTACCAACATTTTTATGAACCGCGCCAATTTGTTGAGCTTCCAAAATCGTTGCGACATTATTCAGGACGCGTTCCAGTATCGTGCCGACGTGTTGGGCCCGGCGTTCTACAACGCGGCACGAGGTTGCTCCTACGACTACGGTAAGCAACGTGTGATCATCCAGCCGGTGGATCGCCAAAATCTGGTCGCGCGTGGCACCTGGGCCTTCAGCCAAAACCACACCGCGATTGCCGAGCTTGTTGGCTCGCGCACCGAGGCAACCAACCAATTTGAGGAATATCAGGTAACAGGAAGCCTTACCAACCTCGCCGCCTATCCGGTTGGCGGGCCGTATTACCAAAGCCTGAGCGCATTCATCCCAACGTTCAACAACAATGCCCCAATCGCCTACCGCTGGCGCTGTATTGCGTGCGGCAAGCGTGAAAGCACCAATGTTTCGACTGCATTCCGCGCCATGGTTGCACTCGAGGGAACGCTCTGGAACTACGACTATAAGGTTGGCTATTCACAAGCCGGAAACCGGGCGGGTTCAACCCTGACAGGCGGCTACTACTACGACATTGCGCTTCGCCAGGCGCTGGGATCCGGCTTGATCAACCCTTGGTTGCTGCCCGGGCAGACCCAAACACCAGCTGCATTGGCGCTTTTGTCCGCCGCCAGCGCAAGTGGACAGTCATTATTCGGCGGCGAAGCCGGATTAAACCAGTTTGACGGTGTTATTTCAGGCGAACTCTTCAAGTTGCCGGCTGGCGCAATTTCTGCGGCGGTTGGATTTGATGTGCGCAAGGAAAGCTTCAAGTTCCGCAGCGACGCGCCTGCTGTTGCCGTGCAAAATGCACCATTCGATACCGGTATTAACAAAGCGACGCGCGATATCAAGGCGACCTATGCAGAGATCGCCATTCCGATTCTGAAGTCATTGGAAGTCACCGCCGCCGTGCGTAATGACCGGTATAGCGACTTTGGTAACACCACCAATCCAAAGTATTCGATCCGCTTTAACCCGTTCAGCCAGATTCTGTTCCGCGGCTCGTACAGCGAGGGCTTCCGCGCACCGAGCTTCTTCCAGCTCTATTCGGTTGGCGGCGCGTCACCGCTGGCACAAAACATCAACGACCCGACACTTTGCGCAACGTTTACCGCAGGCAATCCAAATTGCGGCATTCGTGTCGACCAGATCAGTGGCGGAAACGCATTCTTGAAACCCGAGATTTCCAAGCAACATACATTCGGATTTGTGCTGGCACCAGTGGATTGGCTGTCGATCAGTATCGATGACTGGAAAATCGAACGCACACAACGTATTTTCCTGTTGCAGGTTACCGGTGCGAATGGCGTATTGGCAAACTTCCAGACCTTCCCGGACAGCTTTATTCGCAACGCCGCTGGTGCACTCACCGCGATTCGTGCTGGCTACGTGAATGCCGATGGCGACATCGCACGTGGTACGGAAATCGGTGTCACGGCAAATTGGCGTGCGCTTGGCGCCAAGTGGACCGCCGGCCTCGATGGCACCAAGATGAAAAGCTACAAGTCACGCGTTTTCAAAACACGCGATTATGTTGAGGCGGTCGGTGGCGCGTGGGACGCATCCACGATTTATCCGAAGTGGAAGCACAGCGCTCGGGTTACTTATGCCAAAGGCGACTGGAGCACCACGCTGAGCCAAAGTTATACCGCCGGATACAAGGACTTTGTGCCAGGTGGCGTGGCATTTGCACCAAACTGGAAGGCCGACGTTGAGAGTTACATTCTTTACAACGTGTCGGCAACTTATAGGGGTATCAAGAATTTGACGATCATCGGTGGCATTCAAAATCTGTTGAATACGGATCCACCGTTCACCGCGGCAGACGTCGACTTTGCACCTGGTACCGCGTGGGACGCACGTATTGCCAACCCACGCGGGCGCGCAGTGACCCTGAATCTCAACTATAAGTTCTAGGCTCACCTAGACCGTTACGGCAATACTGGGGGGTGCTTTCGGGCACCCCTTATTTTTAGCGGGTGGAATCGATGAATCGACGTGACCTGTTACTTGTTGCGGGTGCCGCCGCCTACGCCTTCGTTGTACCGCGCGTCAATGCTGGGCAGCGCATCAACGCTGCCCAGCAAGCGCCGCGCCCGGCAGGCAACCTCACACGCGCCGCAACCATCATCAAACCGGCACAACTCAAGCGCGGTGACTTGATTGGCTTGGTCGCGCCGTCCGGTGGCAGCAATTCGGCCTATGTCGAGGCGCGGGTGAAACATCTGGAGGCATCCGGCTTCCGGGTAAAAGTCTCCAAAAATATCCTGGCGGCACGCGGCAATACCGCTGGCACACCACAACAACGCGTCGCTGATTTACACGACATGTTTCGCGACAACGGCGTCAATGCCATCTGGGCGCTGCGGGGTGGCTCCGGCGCATCCCAGATGCTGCCGCTGATTGATTACCGACTGATTCGTCGCCACGCCAAAATTTTTATCGGCTTCTCTGATATCACGGCGCTGCATTTGGCGATCTTGCAGCACAGTGGGCTGGTTACCTTCCACGGCCCGACCGCGCCGGGGCCGACCATCAGTGACTATTCGATGACTCAACTCGAAGCGGTGCTGATGCATCCACGCGACCAGACCACGATTTACATGTCGGACAAGAACCGGGGCGAAGCGGAGAGCGCGGGGGCAGGTGCCGCTGAATACAAGTTACGCACACTGACACCGGGGGTGGCCGAGGGACGGTTGGTCGGCGGCAATCTTGCCGTGTTGTCCGCCTTGATCGGCACACCGTATGCGCCAGACTGGCGCGGTGCGCTGCTATTTTTAGAAGAGATCCGCGAAGCGCCCTATCGCATCGACCGGATGCTCACACAACTCAAGCAGGCGATCCCGTTTAACGACGCCGCCGGCGTGATGCTCGGCGTGTTTCGCCGCAGTCTGGACGCTGGCGCGGGCGCCAGTGCCGATGCGGAACCGAGCTTGAGCCTTGAACAAGCCATTGATGATCACTTCACCGACCTCAGCGTTCCCGCAGCCTACGGATTCTCTTTTGGGCATATCGCCAACAACTTCACTATTCCGCTCGGCGTCCGCGCCCGGCTCGACACTGGCGCACAAACACTGACGCTACTTGAAGCGGCGGTGACTGCGCGGTAATTGCGAAGCCGCGGTGACTGCGCGGCTGTGACGGACCGATAGGGAACTTCTAAAAGCCCCGTCGTCCCTGCGTCCCGCGGGATACTCTGCGATAAAGGCAGGGACCCGGCCCTTTGTAACATATTGAAATTAAGAAAGACTAGATTGCAGCCCGGCGCAACCCCTGTGGTTGTTCGCAGGGACGACGGGGCTTTTAGCGGCTTCCGCCAGGTAAACTGCCCAACTGGCGGGCTTTTCCGCGCAATAATGCCCGAAAACGCCCGCCAATTCGCGGGTTTGCTAGTTTAACCGTGGTGACTACGCTCGCACCGGATTCACCGCCAGCGTATACAGCGCGTCTAAAATCTTCTCCTCATGCCGGTACAAGCCAGAGTATTCGCCGGGCGTGGTTTCCGGATTGACGCCGTGACCGCCGATCAGATAAATCATGCCATCGCGTGAAAACGGATTAAACACCATCGCCGACTTCAAACCCCACGCGTCACCGAGGTGGCCATAGGCGCGAAACCCGCCTCCGCGAACCAATCGATCACCGTTACCCGCGCCGGTGATGTCGAGGAAATGCTGGTTGCCCAGTCCCCAGGCATTCATCAAACGGCGACCCGAGCCAAAATCGGCTTCGCCGTTCGGATCACCGTTGCTGCCGCGTGATACCTTCTCGCCTTTGCCGTTGTGATGCCATTGCTCGCGCAACATTTCAGCAACCGATGCAGGCTTCAAAATCACCCTGCCGCGATGAACACCGTCGTTCATCAGCATAAACATGATTTCGGCAAGACCGGCGGC
>JANOEV010000276.1:0-3405 GCA_031413695.1 Burkholderiales bacterium | reverse complement strand
AGCTTGGTTTGCGGAATGCCGTCAAACACAATCGCCCCTGTCTGGATAAAATGATTGAAAAATTACTCATGCGGGCGATGCTAATGCTGAAAAGAGAAAGCCAGATGACACTTTTGCGAGCATTTGATGACAGGATATCCGGCAAGACTGATTGCAGCCGGGTGTGGCCAAAGCAATGTAAATAAACATCAATATGACGGTTTTGTGTCAGCACTAGTTAGTTAGAATGCAAAGCGGTATTTTTTTCAGACGGGGAATCATCAATGAACAACATCAAGAAAGCGGCCAAGTTTGTGATGGCCAAGCCAGAATCTGACGAGGCGAAGGCGTTGCTCGCACTCGCGGTGGCGCTCGAGACCAAGGGCCCATACCAAGTCAACATGCTCTACGAAATGGATCATGAGGCCTTCAAATTGGCGATGGGCATGATCGATGATTGGCGGCTTGACCGCCACTACCTGTCGAAGTTGCATTTGCTTGATCATGCTGATCTGACCAAAGGTGGTGCTTCGAAATCAGCGTAACGCACATCAACTGATCGAACTACGTTGGGTGTAAGGATGTGCGCGGCGCGCGAAGCCTCACCCGATAGTGGCTCCGCGCGCATTCTCAGTTCGTTGCGATAGTTTTCAGGCGGCTTGTTCGGCACCAAAAAAATGTTTTGCGTAGGCCCCCTTCATGCGTGCGATCGGTAACAAAACAAAAAGATCTGCCGTGTTGAAATCCGGATCCCATGCCGGGGCGCCACCAATCCACGCACCCAAACGCAAATAGCCCTTGATCAAGGCCGGAATGCGTGGGGCGACTAGTGGGACGATGTTGCTGCCAATGTTGCCTTCGATAAAGGCGCCGACCGGATAGGGATTTTTTGGGAACACCCGATATTCAGCCGGTGCGAGGTTGTTCCTGGCGACTTCCTGATAGACAGCGATGGCATTTTCATGGCCGTCGCTCAATGCAATGCTGGCGCAGCCAATGACAAACTCGTATTGATTCTCCATCATGTAGCGGGCCAAGCCGGACCATAACAACATGATGACCGATCCGGAGCGAAAGTCCGGGTGTATACATGCGCGACCGACTTCTGCGGTTGTGCCCCGAATGTTGCCAAGTCGGCTGAGGTCAAATTCACTGTCCGAGTAGAACGCGCCGCGTCGGCGCGCTGTTTCCGGCCGCATGATCCGATAACAACCAACAACAATTCCGCTTTCAACATCTCTGACAATCAGATGGTCACAATCTGCGTCGTATTGATCAACGTCGCGCTCGTTTTCAACTAGTTTGGCGGCGGTCGCGCCCATTTCTTCAAAGAACACCTGATAGCGCAGGCGCTGTGCTTCTTCGACTTCATGCATGCTGCGTGCGACAGAAACCTCGTAGCGGTTTTTCTTCTTACTCTTTGCGGTTTGTGGTTGCAGGTTAAGCATGATGCCTCCTGTGGTTCCCAATTAAGTAGTGAGCACAGGTTACGAAGTTGATATTTCTTGGCTGTTGCAATTTGATGATGTTTTGGTGACAAAAGCCAAAAAAAAACGGTGAACCGAGGTTCACCGTATACAAACCCGACCCTTTGGAGACTGCACCTGTTTGCACACAGGCGCAGAAGGCGGGGAGGAGGCCTACAACACACAAACGCACTGTAGGCCGTTAATGTGACGAAGCAATGACAACGCCCACAGCGTTTACAATAGAGACCGCAATCCATTCGTGACACATGCGGCACCCGCGGACAAAATGACAAAACAATTATTCCGGCAGGAAGCGATCGACGCGCAGCGAGAGAAGTTTTTTGGCGAGGTAACCGACGCGCGACCGCTGCCGCTTTGGGTTTTCACGATGCTGGCGGCGCTGATTGCCGGGCTGATTATCGTGGTCGGCGTCTGGGGGCAATACACCCGCCGCGAACGGGTTGAGGGATTCCTGGCATCCGATGTCGGCGCGGCGCGGGTGCTGTTCGCCGACGCCGGCCGTATCGCCGAATTGATGGTCAAGGAGGGCGATGTTGTCACCAAGGGGATGCCGCTGGCGCGTATCTCATTTGAACGTTCGACCGGCCAAACCAAATCGACCGCCGCGGCCGTCGCGGGCGAGTTGGGACAGCGGCGCGACCTGCTCGAACGCGAGCAGGCGCAAATACGCGAGCTCGGTGTGCAGCAGGTGGCGCAAATTCGCAAACGCGTGGTTGATTTGCAGAACGAAGTAACACAACTGGATCGGGAAATGCGGCTGCAGGAGCAGCGGCTGGTTTCGGCGCGTGAGCAGGCGAAGCGCTTCGAAGATCTCGGCAAGGAAAAGTTTGTATCCGATATCGTGGTTCGGCAAAAACGCGATGAGGTAACCGACCAGGAACTCAAGGTGCAAACGCTCAAACGCAGTCGCGCCACACTTGAACGCGACCTGTCGGCGGCAAAACTGGATGAACCTGCCGCTGAACTGCGCGCCCGCACGCAGGCCGACCAGCTTTCGCAAAAGATTTCCGAGGTGCAACAAACGCTGGTGCAGGAGGATGCCAAGCGGGAATCGGTGATTCAGGCACCGATCGACGGTATTGTGACCAACATTGCGGTGAGTGTCGGCCAATCGGTCGCGGCGGACGCGAGTTTTGCGACGGTGTTGCCCAAAGGCAGCATATTGCGTGCGGAATTATTGGTCCCGACCCGGGCGATTGGCTTTATCGCAAAGGGCCGTGAAGTGGTGTTGCGTTACGAGGCGTTTCCGTTTGAGCGCTTTGGCCAGTACCGTGGTGTGGTTGCTGACGTCAGCCAAGCGGTGTGGTCAACCGGCGAAAAAATCGGTCCGCTGACCATTCGTGAGCCGGTCTACCGGGTAACTGTCACGCTGGACAAACAAACCGTCAGTGTCACCGGTCAAGAGCTTGTGCTCAAGTCAGGCATGTTAGTAAACGCTGACATACTCCTTGAAAAACGCACCCTGTTGGAGTGGTTGTTCGAACCGGTGATGCAATTAAGAGGGCGATTCTGATGTTTGCCGGACTTTTCTCCGCGTTCAAAAAACACGTGCCGATGATTTTGCAATCGGAGGCGCCGGAATGTGGCATCGCCTGTGTGGCGATGGTGGCGAGTCACCACGGCCATGAGACTGATTTGATTGCAATGCGCACGCGCTTGTCGCCTTCTCTCAAGGGCATCACGCTCAAACAGGTCAGTCAGGTGGCCGAAACCATGGGCCTCGCGTCACGCGGGGTGAAGGCAGAGATGACGGCGCTTGGCAAGTTGCAGTTGCCCGCTGTGCTGCATTGGGATATGAACCACTTTGTGGTGTTGACTGACGTCACCGCCAAGCACATCACGGTGCACGATCCCGCACGAGGCATCCGTAAGCTGACCATTGCCGAAGCCGGCAAACATTACACCGGTGTGGCGATGGAATTCACACCGACGCCGA
>JANOEV010000275.1:0-5377 GCA_031413695.1 Burkholderiales bacterium | reverse complement strand
AACGGCAGCGTATGGGTCTGCCATTGCGCACGAAACCAGCGCTCGATCTCGGGGCGCGAATCAAGAATTTTTTGTTCAAGCTCGAACAGCGGGCCGGCGAGTGATGTGGTGAGATGTGGAACCATGGCTGCTCCTTGCGGTTGACCCTTGCAGTTGCTGACTCTTCCATGTTTGGGCATCACCATGGAATGCAAGTCAACGATTGCGGCGAATCGAATCTGGCTGGAGAGTTTACTCCTTCACCAAACGGAGGGGGCCGGCATTCATACATTCATCTGGCGGCGCAAGTACCGATGCTTAACCCTTGCCACCGTGGGGACATCGGCATTGCGCGGCATGATCTGGTGCGGGGCACACAGCGTGGCGTTTGTTACAATCCCTGCATGAATTTTCTGACCGGTCATCCCGCCGTCACGGCAACCATTTTGCTAGTACTGTCCAACGCTTTTATGACTGGTGCCAGTCGGGCGCGGTTCATTTCCATTTCAACAATTAGCACCTTGTAAACCAGAAAAATTTCCTGATGCATATTCATATTCTCGGTATCTGCGGAACCTTCATGGGTGGTCTGGCTGCCCTCGCCAAGGACATGGGGCACGACGTGACCGGATGCGATGCGAACGTCTATCCGCCGATGTCAACGCAACTGGAGGCACTTGGCATCGGCCTGCACGAGGGTTTTGACGCCGAACAGCTCGACACATTTAAGGCCGATATTTATGTCGTCGGCAATGCGATGACCCGCGGCAAACCGATTATTGAAGAAATTTTGAACCGTGGCTTGCGGTACATTTCCGGCCCGCAATGGTTGGGCGAGAACGTATTGCAGGGGCGCTGGGTATTGTCGGTGGCGGGCACGCACGGCAAAACCACAACGTCATCAATGCTCGCGTGGATACTCGACTATGCCGGCGTCGCACCGGGTTTTCTGATCGGCGGAATCGCCAAGAATTTCGGCATTTCTGCACGTATGCCAAAAGCCGATTCGCCGTTTTTTGTCATTGAAGCCGACGAATATGACACCGCGTTTTTCGTCAAACGGTCCAAGTTTGTCCACTATCACTCGCGCACCGTCATTCTGAATAATCTCGAATACGACCATGCGGATATTTTTCCCAACATTGAAACGATTGAAACCCAATTCCATCATCTGGTGCGCACCGTGCCGGCCAATGGACTGATCGTCGCCAACGGCACGGAACCACATCTGGCCAATGCGATCGATAAGGGCTGCTGGACGCCCATCGAATATTTTGGCCCCGGCATGCAATGGGATTACCGGCGCGGGGAGCAGGACCGGCAGTTCCGGGTCCGATGTGATGAAAAAGACCGCGGCGAGGTGACATGGGATCTGACCGGCGCGCATAACAAAATGAATGGGCTTGCGGCGGTTGCCGCCGCCAGACATGCGGGGGTCCCCGTAAAACTCGCGCTCGAGGCATTAAACCTGTTTGAGGGCGTCGCGCGGCGCATGGAAGTGCGCGGCGTGATCGGCGGCATGGACGATGGCATCACCGTCTACGACGACTTCGCCCACCATCCGACCGCCATCGCCACGACACTCGCCGGATTGCGCAGTCGCGTCAACAACCAACGTATCATCGCCGTACTCGAGCCCCGTTCCAACACCATGAAGTTGGGCGCAATGCGCAACGCCCTGCCCGGTTCATTGGCAAACGCTGATATCGTGTTCATCTATGCCAATCACCTGGGCTGGGATGCGGCGGAGACATTCACGTCGATCGGCACCAAGACCGGCATTTTTGAAGATCTCGATGTACTGGTCGCGGCCGTGACCGCGATGGCGCAACCGAACGACCATGTTGTGGTGATGAGTAACGGCGGCTTTGGCGGTGTGCATGCAAAATTATTGGATGCACTGGCGGTAAAGGCTGCCAAATCCGGCGTGGCGGCAGAATAACAAAGTGCCCTTTTTATAAGGGTTTTCAGGCAAAAATGCCGCAAACCGCTTGTCATTGTTAGAGTTTGTCTTTCATGCAAACGCTGATTTACCTCCACGGATTTCGCAGCTCGCCCCAGTCGCAAAAAGCCCGTGCGCTGGCGGCGGCGCTGGCCCGACGGCATTGCGACTGGGAATTGATCACGCCTGATTTGTCGCATGATCCGGCCGTGGCATTCACCCAAATTGAGGCGATTGTCGCGCGCCAGCCGGACCCATCACAAAACGTCACCATGATTGGTTCGTCCCTTGGCGGCTTTTACGCGCATGTGACTGGTGCAAAGAATGCCTGCCGCACGGTTTTGCTCAACCCTTCGCTGACGCCGTTTGTCACGCTTGCCGGCCACGTCGGTCCGCAAACCAATCTGCATACCGGCGAGACATTTGATTTCACCAGCACGCACCTCGACGTTTTGCGCTCACACACACCAGTCGGCACGGACAACAACAGGAACGTCCTGTTGATTGTAGAAATGGGCGATGAACTGCTCGACCATCAACAAACCATTGCCGCCCTGCCGGGCGCAACCACAATTGCCGTCCCCGGCGGAAACCACGATCTGGGTTCATTTCCACACCACATCGATACGGTGCTGCATTTTGCCGGCCTGACTGATACCGGGATGTAAATATGAAAGCGTGGTGTTGCCCCGTATAATTTTGACTTCCCCCCTGACACACGTTGTATCGGACTGCCCAACCATGAATGTGTTTTTTGAAGAAGACGGCGCGTTCAAAGTCGCACGTGTGATGGAGGACCTGGTCACGTCGATGCAAATCGAGGCGGTTTCCGGCAAACGCAGCAAAATCAAATCCAATACCGTGCTGCTGCGGTTCGAAAGTTCGCTGACCGAACTGATGCCACAGGCCGAAATCCTCGCCGCTGAAATCGATCCGGATTTTTTGTATGAAGTTTGTGGCCCGGGTGAGTTCGCCTTTGACGAACTCGCGCTCGACTATTTCGGCCACCAACCCTCACCCGCCGAGGCCGCTTCGTGCGCAATCAAGTTGCACGGCGCGCCGATGTATTTTTACCGGCGCGGCAAAGGCCGGTTTCAAAAGGCGCCAGAAGAAAACCTGAAAGCCGCGCTGGCCTCGGTCGAGCGCAAAAAACGCGAAGCCGAAGAAATGGCGGCGTGGGTGGATCAACTGCAGCGCGGCGAAATGCCCGATGCAATCCGTCCGCATACCAACCAATTGTTATACAAACCGGACCGCAATACACTGATCGCCAAGGCGTGCGAAAAAGTGGTTGCGCTTACCGGCAAATCGTTGCCACAGTTGTTTTTTGCCGCCGGTGCATGGGCGGATCGGGCAAATGTCCCGCACATGGCACAACACGACTTTCACGTCGGCAAATTTCTGGCCGATTATTTTCCCAAAGGCAGCGCACCAAAAATCGAGCCGGATCTGCTGACCCCGGCCGACCTGCCACTAACGACGGTCGAGGCCTATTCGATCGATGACGCGTCAACAACCGAAATCGACGACGCGTTTTCGTTTCGTATTCTCGACGATAACGCGATTGAAGTCGGCATTCATATCGCCGCACCGGCATTGATGTTCGCCGCAGATGGAAGCCTCGACCTGTTTGCCCGCTCGCGTTTGTCCACGGTTTATTACCCCGGCGCAAAAATCACCATGCTGCCGGATGCGGCCGTGGCGGCGGCCACGCTTGCCGAAGGGCATGAGCGGCCATGTGTGTCGCTGTATGCTGTGTTTGACGCCACCACCAAGGCGCTGGTGTCGACCCGAACGGTTTGTGAACGCATCAACATTGTCCGCAACCTTCGTTTGCACGAACTCGAGACCTGGTTTACCAATGAGGCCATTGCCAATCAAACGCCACAGGGGCCGTTTGGTGCGGCGTTACTTGGCATGCATGCGATTGCGATGGCGCTCAAGGAGAGGCGCGGGGCAAAAGACGGTACGGATTATGTTGATTACAATTTCGACCTCGCCAACGACGGGGCATCCATTGGTATTTCGGCACGGGTGCGCGGCAGCCCGATCGACACGGTTGTCGCGGAGTTCATGATTTTTGCCAACAGCGAGTGGGGCAAGTTGTTGGCGGAGAATCAGGTGGCGGCGATTTATCGTGTGCAGCAAAGCATGAAAACACGAATGACCACTGATCCATTGCCGCACGAAGGCCTGGGCGTGGCGTATTACGCCTGGTCCTCATCGCCGCTACGGCGTTATGTTGACCTCGTGAATCAACGCCAGTTGATTGCGTTTATTCGTGGCGAAACGCCGCTTTATCCCAAACGTTCACCGATCTTGAATGAGATTGCCCGCACCTTCGACGTCACCTACGACGCCTATGCTGAATTTCAACGCAATATGGAACGCTTCTGGTGTTTGCGTTATCTCGAACAGGAGGGGCGGACGACATTTGAGGCGACCATTATTCGTGAAGAATTGGTGCGCGGCGCCGACCTGCCGCTGATCGTCAAACTGCGCAAGGCGCCGGGTCTGCCGGGAAAAACACCCGTTACCGTACATGTCGATGCGATTGACTACTGGACAATTGGCGGTGATTTTTCAGTGCCGGACATCGCTGTTACCGCTGCGCCAGCCGCGACAAATGAATCTTTGATTGATATTGAACAAGCCGTGCCAGAAAGCCCTAAAGCCGCATAAAATAAACCCATGATGCTGCCATTTTGCTAGCGACCGCCGTGCTCAGGTTTTTTGAGCGACCGCGTCAAGTCGCGTTACAACTCAACAACCGCCTCGACGCCCGGCTCGACGCGGTGGCAGCCCTCCCCCCGCCGCCGATTGCGATCTCGATTCAAAAAGTGCTCGCCGTATCGATCCCGATGCAAACGGCGAGCGTCATTTCTATCGGCATCCATTTGTTCCTGATCATCGGCATCGGTTTCACTGTTTTCGACGCCAAACGATTTGCCCCGCCACACAACATCATGGACGTGGTGCTGGTCAATTCGAAGTCAACCACGCGCCCTCAGAATGCGGATGCCCTGGCGCAGTCGAATCTCGACGGCGGCGGCAATACCGACGAAAAGCGCCGTGCAAAAACGCCGATGCCGGCCATTGAACAATCAGCTGCCAAGAACGAATTGCAAGCGGCACAGGAGCGGGTTCGCCAGCTCGAGGCGGAGATGAAAACGCTGATGACCCAGGCGCGCGCAGCGGCAAAGGTATTGCAGGGCGAAATCGTACCACCAGCCGGCAAACCCAACCCAGTGTCAGCAACCAGCCTGATGGATCGTTCGGTTGAAATTGCCAAATTGGAGGCGCAACTCAGCAAGGAGTACGACGCCTATCAGCAGCGGCCTAAACGCAAATTTATCGGCGCGCGTGTGGCGGAATACCGGTTTGCCGCCTACGTCGACAACTGGCGGCTCAAGATAGAACAGGTCGGCAATTTAAATTATCCAGAGGAAGCCAAAG
>JANOEV010000274.1:0-2432 GCA_031413695.1 Burkholderiales bacterium | reverse complement strand
GTCGCCGCGCTTGATCAGGTCGCGCAGGCGCACCGTGTACTGCTTGTTGCCTTCGGAGGTCCGCAGAATGGTCGCGCGGTTGCCGTCGGCAAAGTCCGTCAGCCCGCCCACGGCGATCATGACGTCCAGCATCGACATCTTGATCCTGTAGGGAAGCGCCTGCGGCCGGGCAGCTTCACCCACCACGCGAATCTGTTCACTGTAAGGCCCGACGAAACCGCTCACGAGCACGGTCACGACCGGGTCTCGCACGTAGACCGCAAGCCGCTTCTCGACCTCACGGGCCACTTCGACAGGCGTCTTGCCCTGCACCGGCAACTCTTCGACCAAGGGCGCCGACACCTTGCCGTCCGGGCGCACCGGCACCGACATCGACAGTTCAGGGTTGCGCCAGATGATGATGTTCAGGCTGTCGCCGGCACCGATGACATAGGTGTAGTCGTTGACCGCCGAAGCCGCAGGCGCGGGCGGATGGGCAGGCCCGCCAAAGACGCCACAGCCTGCCAGGCTCACAGCCAACAGACCTGCAAGCGCACATCGAAACAAAGATAACGTGTTGCGGGTGTTGAATACCAAGGCGAACTCCTTCTTTCTTCGGTTTAGACGGGCAGCGAGCCGCTCATGCCAGCACCTGCGGCGCACCGCGCCACACCTTCCGGCACAGCGTCCCACGGGAAGCTTCGCGGTGCTCTGGCCTCTGGCTGGATGATGGCACACCGGGCACGGCTGGAACCCGCGCAGCCCGCAAGGTCGCCAGGCAATTGGCGGATTGTTCACGCCTGGCGCCGGGCACTTGCCGACAAGGCGGTCGGTCAAAAAGCAAAAAGGGTGCCGAAGCACCCTTTTTTGTTGCCAGACAAACTGGCTGCGTACCAAACCCTGCGATCAGGCCGCCTTGCGGTTGCGGCGTGACAGACCCACACCGACCAGGGCCAGACCGACGAGGGCCAGGGTCGCCGGCTCAGGAATCGTGCCGGTCAGGAAGTCGATGCTCAGGTCCAAAGCCGAAGCGGCACCGCCGGTGTTGATGATCATCTGCAGCGCGCCGACCTTCGAGAAGTCCTTCAGCCCGGCGAAATTGCTGAACATGAAGCTGGAGGTCGCGGGCGGCGGCGTCAGACCGACGTTGTTCGCCGGAACAAGGACGCTCTGCTCGGTGAGCGTCCAGTTGCCTGCCGAGGTCTCGGTCCATGCCTGCATGGTGATCGTGAACGGCTGGTCAGCGAAAAGCACCGAAACCGACACGCCAACCCCGAGAGCCGACCAGTTCAGACCACCCAGGCCGCTGGTGTTGAGCGCCTGGTTGAAGGTGGTGCCCGCACCGTCCCAGCGCAACACGGCGTAGCCGGCCGTCCCGTTGGGGGAATTGAACTCGAAAGAGCCGTTGTCGACGTAGCCCTGAACTGACTGAATGGGACCACCGCCTTGGGCTGACTTCACGATGGTCAGGTCGCGTTGACCGCCAACGATGTCGGTGATCGCGCCGTTCACGCTGCCACCCGTGCCACCACCGAGGTTGGTGCCGTAGTTGGACGCACCGGCGGTGCTCGTCGTTGCCGGCGCTGCTGTGGCGGTGATGTCAGCGAAAGGAACAGCGAAACTGCCTTGACCGACGTTGAAGGTATCGATCACGAAGCTGGCTTGTGCCGAGACACCAGCCATCAAAAAAGCTGCTGCGGCAGCTACTTTGGAAAACTTGTTCATTTCAGTTACCCCTTGAGATTCGCCGGACACCGGCGGGTGGATGATGAGAGTTGGACCTGACAGATGAACATGAGCACGTGCTGTGCCAAGTGTCAAAAGTTATTTGAATTCAACAACTTAAATGTCATGCGGCCTCATGCCAGGAGACTCCCGGGCAGCGACTGTAAGTTTTTTCGACAGCCTCCCGTCGCCCCAAGCGCCCGCTCTGGGCGCAACCGCCAGACAAGTCAGCAACATCGGCGTCAGGCCAGCCGTGCCAGGGTCAAGCGGGCGGCTCCTGTCAACCGCCGGTTGCCGGGCGTCTTGTGACCTATGGCGCAGACACACGAAGCCGAGGCTGACGCCCCCTCGACCAAGGGGTCCATTTGGCGAGACGACAAGAGTAGTGACACCTACAATCTGCACGAATCCCACGTTGTCCAGGAGAGTCACTCATGACCCCGGAAGACCGAACCGAATTTCCCGAATCCCAACCTCCTCAAGCGATGGCAGTGAACGGTCGCCGCCGTTTGTTGCGTGGCGGTCTGGCCACAGCGCCGGCACTCTTGACCCTGGTCAATCGCCCGGTGATGGCCGGCACCTGCATGACCGCGTCTGCGAGCGGTTCGATGAATATGAGCCGGCCGCACGCGGGGGTGTTTGCATGCACGGGTGCGGGCCCTGGCGTGTGGGGGCAAGACAGCTCATCCAAGGACTGGCCCGCCCCTGCGGCGTCGCCCGACACCACC
>JANOEV010000273.1:0-1603 GCA_031413695.1 Burkholderiales bacterium | reverse complement strand
GCCGGCAACTTCAAATGCCAACACCGCACCCTGCATCGGCGCCTGCGTCATCGCGAGTGCGTGCTGCGGATGAGAATCCAAACCGGCATAGTGGACGCGCTTGACTATGGCATTTTGTTCCAAACGCCGCGCCAGTGCTAGTGTTTGCTTTGATTGCGCTTCGATTCGCAAGCGCAGGGTTTCCATGCCCTTTAAACAAATCCAGGCGTTGAATGGCGACAGCGACGCGCCAGCCGTACGCACATACCCATAGATCGGTTCGATGCGTTCCTTTGATCCGCATACCGCCCCCGCCAATACCCTGCCCTGGCCGTCGAGGTATTTGGTCGCCGAATGGATGACGATGTCCGCACCCAATTCAATGGGCCGCTGCAACGCCGGTGTCAGCAGGCAATTGTCCACCGCCAATACAACACCGGCCTGTTTGGCGATTGCCGCCACCGCCGCAATATCTACGATCTCACCGAGCGGGTTGGAGGGCGACTCACAGAAAAATAATTTGGTATTGGGCCGGATCGCCGCGCGCCAGTCGTCGGTATCGGCTCCGGTCACCCATGATGTTGTGATACCAAGCCGTGCCGCGATCTGATCAAACAGCGGCACCACCGTGCCGAACACGCTGCGTGACGACACCATATGGTCGCCCTGTTTGAGCAACCCAAAAACGGTTGCCGCAATGGCGGCCATGCCGGTCGCGGTTGCCACACATGCTTCAGTTCCTTCCAGCGCGGCGAGGCGATCCTGAAACATCGTGACGGTCGGATTGGTAAACCGCGAATACAGATATCCCGGTTCTTCATTGGCAAATTTGCGTGCCGCCTCGGCCGCCGTTTTGTAGGTAAAACTCGAGGTGAGAAAAAGCGCCTCGGAATGCTCCTGAAAATTCGATTGCAACGTGCCGGCGCGTATGGCGCGGGTATCAAAGTCCCATTTATCAGTCATGTTGTTTGCCGCGCGTCAATCGACAGTTGAAAAACCAAGATCGAGCTGGTTGGCCTCGGTATCGATCTCGGCACCGCGTGTTTCGCCGTCATGCCGGTTTGCTTCAATGCCTGCCAGGTATTCCGGCGACACACCGCCGGTGATGTATTTGCCGTCAAAACATGAAGAATCGAACAATGTGATCGCGGGATTGCACTGGCGGATGTCTTTCACCAGATCATCGAGTTCCTGATAGAACACCGCATCGGCACCAATCGCCTCGGCGATCTGCGCGGCGTTGCGGTCGGTTGCAATCAACTCGCCGCGGGTCGGCATATCGATTCCATATACGTTGGGAAATCTCACCGGCGGCGCGGCGGAGGCAAAATAAACCTTTAGCGCGCCACAATCACGCGCCATTTGCACAATTTCCTTGGAGGTGGTGCCGCGCACAATCGAGTCATCAACAAGCAACACATTCTTGCCCTTGAATTCGACGGCCATCGCGTTTAATTTCTGGCGCACGGATTTTTTGCGCTGGTCCTGCCCGGGCATGATGAAGGTGCGGCCGATATAACGGTTCTTGATAAATCCCTCGCGGTACTTCACACCAAGCACCTGCGCCACCTCAACCGCGCTTGGACGCGAGGTATCGGGGATGGGAATCACCACGTCAATCTCA
>JANOEV010000272.1:0-2519 GCA_031413695.1 Burkholderiales bacterium | reverse complement strand
GAATCCATCAATACGATGATGACCGGATTGTTGCCGATCATCGCCTGCATCACCAGACACTTGCCGGCTTCATTGATAAAGCCGGTCTTGGATACACCAATATTCCAGCTGCCACTCTTGACCAGCGCGTTGGTGTTGTTGAATCCAAGTTGACGGTTGGTGTTGGGCAGCGTGACATAGAGTTCGGGTGCGGTCGAGAATTCACGGATTTGTGCGTACTTCGACGCTTCGGCCACCATCACCGCGAGGTCTTGCGGGCTGGCAACGTTGCTTGGCGACAAACCGGTCGCATCGGCAAAACGCGTATTGGTGAGTCCAAGGGTTTTGGCTTTTTCGTTCATCGCCGCCACAAATGCGCCGGTTCCGCCCGGGAAGGTGCGGCCAAGGGCTGCAGCGGCACGGTTGTCTGACGCCATCAAGGCGAGACGCAGCAGATCCTCGCGCCGAAACGCGGTACCCACCGGCAAACGCGAGCGTGAGTTTTTTAGCACGTCAATATCAGCCGTATCAATCACCACCGGCTCATCGAGGCTTAACTTTGCATCGAGCACCACGATAGAGGTCATCAATTTCGTGATCGACGCAATTGGCACGGCCAAGTCGGCATTCTTGGAAAAGATCGGGCGGCCGGTATTTTGGTCAAATACCATGACGGCGTGTGACATTAAATTCGGGTTGCCATCTTTGGTAAAGTCGGCAACGCCCTGCGACTTTGCCCGCACCAACTTTGCCTTTGCGGGCGCGGTCTCTTTCACCGTTTGAGCCGCAGCCAAACCAACGCTCATCAGCGCAGCGGAAAGTATTGCCAGCAGGGTGTTGGAGGTGCGTTGCATGGTCTGAGCAGTGGGCTTTGGTAAGTGTATATCGACAACGGAAGGCGAACCTTAACAAAACTTCCGGTTTCGCGCAATAGTTAATGTAAATTCTTAGATTAACAACGCAACCGTCTCATTACGCGATGACAACCCCGTGAACTTCCTGGTCCAGCAACAGCCCGCCTATGTCGACACCGCCGGCAAGCCGTTTGACCCGGCACGACCAACGGTCGTTTTTATCCATGGCGCGGCCAACGATCACCGCGTTTGGTTGAATACGACCGACGCATTGGCGCGATTCGGCATCAACTGCCTGGCGGTTGACCTGCCGGGACACGGTAAATCATTCGCCAACGCCAAGCCGCGCATTGAAGACTATGCCGATTGGATGATCAATCTTTTGGACAATGGCGCAATCAAGAAGGCCATCCTTGTCGGGCATAGCATGGGCAGCCTCATTGCAATTGATTGTGCCAGACGATTTCCGGAACGCGTGGACAAAATAGTATTGATTGGCGCAGCGGCACCGATGCCGGTTGCCGAAAAAGTATTGCTAATGGCCCGCGAACAACCCGACGCCGCGTTTGACATGCTGGTACGCGCAAGCTTTTATGTTCAGCGCTGCGCCGATGGCAGTTGGCCGCCGGCGACTTCAGCGATGCAAACCTACCGCAACATACTGGTCCAAAGCCGGCCGCATGTGCTTGCCAACGATATGGCCGCGTGTGCCCAATACGCAATCGATCCGGCGGCCCTAAAACAAATCATCACGCCGGCATTGGTGCTGGTCGGTCAGGAGGACAGAATGACGTCGCCTGATGCGGGTATGGCGGTAGCAGCGATGATGGCCAATGCGAAATTACTGATCATTCCGGCGGCCGGGCACATGATGATGGCGGAAGCACCGGACGCGGTACATTCGGCGATTGCCGATGTCATTCACGATGCAACCTGAAGACAGGCAGACTGCGCGGTACGCAAAAACATAGGTTCAAAATCGCACATCGGACGTTCGCCCTTGCGCCAGCGTCAAATACACAAACCCGACAAATGACCGGCGTTTTCGCGCAAAACAGTTTCAAGAGCGCCGTCAAATAACGATCTTCACTTTCTCCGCTTCTTGTTGCTGCAGTTGCCACATCTCGGCGAATTTTCCATTTGCATCGAGTAATTCACGGAAGTTGCCGCGCTCGACGATGTGGCCGTGCTCCAACACCAATATTTGATCGGCATCGATAATGGTCGACAACCTGTGCGCAATCACCAACGTGGTCCGGTCGAGGGCAATTTCGCGCAGCTCGGCCTGAATCGCCTTTTCCGTTGCCGAATCCAACGCGGACGTCGCCTCGTCAAAAATCATGATGGCCGGATTTTTGAGTAACGTCCGGGCAATGGCCACACGCTGCTTTTCGCCGCCTGACAGCTTCAGCCCTCGCTCGCCGACCATGGTCTCCCAGCCATCCGGCATCCTGAGAATAAAGTCGAGCACATGCGCCCGACGGGCGGCGTCCTCGATATCGGCGTCACCCGAGCCGGGCTTGCCGTAGCCGATGTTGTAGCGAATCGTGTCGTTGAATAACACCGTATCCTGCGGCACGATGCCCAACGCCGCGCGCACACTGGTTTGGGTGACATCGCGAATATCCTGCCCATCGACGGTGATGCGACCACCCTCAAACGATTTGTCACCGGCGAAACCAACGT
>JANOEV010000271.1:0-6913 GCA_031413695.1 Burkholderiales bacterium | reverse complement strand
CCATTGGTGTTGGTCGTGCGATTGCGGCGCCAGCCGACGGCTATACGTTGTTGCTCATGCACATCGGCATCTCAACCGCGCCAGCGCTATATCGCACGCTTAAATACGACGTCAACAAGGACCTCGAGCCGATTGGTCTGATCACCGATGTGCCGATGACGATGATCGCCAAGAAGGACTTTCCGGCGAACGATCTAAAAGGCATGCTCGCCCATATTAAGGCAAACAAGGACAAGGTTTCATATGCCAACGCTGGTATTGGGTCTGCGTCGCACCTTTGCGGCATGTTGTTTATGAGCGCCATCGAGACCGACGTACTCACGGTTCCCTACAAGGGCACGGCGCCGGCGATGACCGATCTGCTCGGCGGGCAGGTTGATTTTATGTGCGACCAAACCACCAACACCACCTCGCAAATCAAAGGCGAAAAGGTCAAGGCATTTGCGGTCACCTCAAAAACCCGCGTCGCCTCGCTGGCAAATCTTCCAACCATGGATGAAGCCGGCATGAAGGGCTTTAGCATCGGCGTTTGGCACGGTCTTTGGGCACCAAAAGCAACACCAAAAGCTGTGATCGACCGCGTCAATAAAGCATTGCAGGACGCCTTGAAGGACAAGGATGTGGTTGAGCGTTTTGCCAGCCTGGGAACCACGCCGGAGCCACCCAATCGCCAGACACCGGAAGCCCTGCGCGCGCATCTGGCGGCGGAAATCGCCAAATGGGCGCCGATCATCAAGAAGGCCGGCGTCTACGCCGATTGATGTCGACGTCCCTGCAACACGTTTCACAAACGCCCCTCTCGCGGGGCGTTTTCTTTTGTGGCGCCGCGTTAAACTAAGCCATGCGAAAAAAATCGTTTTTTCAGAACACCATTGCCATGGTCTACGACTTCGATGGCACGCTCTCGCCACAGCCGATGCAGGAATACACGGTATTGCCCAAGATCGGCGTCGAACCCCGCGAATTCTGGACACAGGTGCATAAAGAAGCGCACGACACCGGCTCGGACCCGATGCTGACCTACATGCGGCTGATGATGGAAAAGCTCTACAAACACGACGACGTGCGCGTGACCCGTGAAGATTTTGCGTTGATGGCCGACCGTATCAAGTATTTCCCCGGCGTCGAAAGCTGGTTCCCGCGCATCAATGACTACGTCAAGCAACGCAGTGGTGGCCAGGTCAGGGTGCAGCACTACATTATTTCCGCCGGCCAAAAAGAAATTCTGGAAGGCATTTCGATTCACAAATACTTCAAACAAATTTATGCGTCCGAATATCATTTCAACCCGTACGGCATTGCCACCTTTCCGAAACTGCTGATCACCGACACCTCAAAGACACAGTTTCTGTTTCGCATCAACAAGGGCAAAGAGGCGCTGTCGGAATCGATCAACGAACATATGCCGGAACACGAGCGACCGATCCCGTTTCCAAACATGATCTATCTCGGCGACGGCATGACCGACGTGCCGTCAATGGCGTTGGCGAAAAAAAGTGGTGGCCACGCCGTCGCTGTCTACAACCCGAAGGCGCCAAAAACAAAAACCACCTGCATGGGTCTTCTGAATGCCGGCCGGGTGGACTTCATTGCGCCCGCCGACTACCGTGCCAACAGCAAACTTTCCTCACGCGTGACGCTGTTGCTCGACTCGGTCATCGCCGGGGTCGCCTACGCCGAAGAAGTGGCGGCCTGCAAAGCGGAACAGTCATAAAAATGGCGGCGCATGATGCTGCGGCGCCGCCAACGGTTCGCCGCCTGACGTTTACTCTGTTGCGCGAGCTGTCGGCGGATCAATTCACCTCGGGGGCGGTGCTCGCCACCAGACACGGCGTCTCACGCAGCGCAATTTCAGACGCGCTGAAGGACGCCTCTGCGCTCGGTGTGCCGGTTTTTTCGTTGACACGACGCGGCTACCGGCTCGCGTCGCGCATTGACTTTCTGGATGTTGATGGCGTGCATGCACAGATGCGTGCACAGGCAAATCGGATCCGCCTGTCGGTGGTCGACACAATTGAGTCGACCAATACGGCGCTATTGCAGCAGGCGGGGCTCGGTGCCGCGTCTGGCACCTGTCTTGCGGCAGAGTTGCAAACCGCCGGCCGCGGACGGCGCGGACGCAGCTGGCAGTCGGCGGTTGGCGCATCGCTGACATTTTCGCTGTTGTGGCGCTTTGAAAAAGGTGTCGCGGCGCTTGGCGGTCTGTCACTTGCGGTTGGACTGGCGGTCGCAAATGCGCTGCGCGAGCTTGGTGTGCCGGCAACACTGAAATGGCCGAACGACATTCTGATTGATAACAAAAAACTGGGTGGCATTCTGATTGAAACCCAAGGCGACATGCTCGGCCCGACGGCCGCTGTAATCGGCATCGGCCTCAATTTTGCATTGTCCGACACACTCAAGAATGCGATCGATCAGCCGGCGACTGATATTGTCGACGCGCTCGCCGGTGCCAAGCTGGAAAGATTCGTCATGTCGCGCAACGACCTGTTGGGCGCGGTGCTTCGTCATCTTGCCGGCACGCTCGACCAGTTTGCCGAAACCGGGTTTGCACCCATGCGCGATGCGTGGCGGGCGCTGCACGCGTTTGACGGTCAGGTGGTGGACGTGATCAGCGCGACAAAGACATTTTCGGCAACGGTCGTCGATATTGCCATCGACGGCACACTCATTGTTGATGCCGGCACCGGGAGAATTCCACTCACGGCCGCGGAGATTTCGCTGCGTTTGGCAAAACCGGTACCGGCAGCCAGACGATGATGGATCATTTGCTCATCGACGCCGGCAACACCCGCATTAAATGGCTGTTGCTGTCCGGTAACCCGCCGACGACCGGTGCGGCGCTGACTCGCGAAGTTATAGACGACCAGACTGCCCTGGCCAGCCTCTCTGCGGCAATTGCAGCCGGTGGCCCTTTGGCCGTTACGGTGTCGAATGTCGCCGGCCGCGGCATTGAAGTACGGCTGCGTACCGCCATCAGTCCGCACCCGGTCCGCTTCATCACCTCAACCGCACGCTGTTGTGGTGTGACCAATCATTACAATGATCCGGCGCAGTTGGGTGCCGATCGTTTCGCGGCGCTTATTGCCGCGCACCATGCAAAAACCGTCGTTTCGCCAGAGCCGGGCCGGTTGCAACGGAAATCGGCAAAGCTGGTCATCCTCGCCGGTACCGCGCTGACCATTGATGCCCTCGCTGCGGACGGTGGCTTCATGGGCGGGGTGATTGTGCCGGGCTTGTCGCTGATGCGCAGCGCATTAAATGTTGCCACCGCCCAATTGCCGCCGGTCGATGCGGGCCTTCGGACTGGCGAAGGCGGCAAACCAGCCGGCAGCCTGTTCCCGCGGGACACCCACGCCGCGATTGCGACCGGTACCCTGGACGCGGCCATCGGTGCGGTCGCGCAAGGCATCAACCGGCTCAGGCGCCATACCGAATCAGATATCGAAGTGATCGCCAGCGGTGGTGCGATGGCGCTGATGAAATCCGCACTTGAACAACAATTGTCGATACCGCTGACGATCATCGACGATTTGGTGCTGCGCGGGCTACACCTGATTGCTGTTGACGCCGAAAACCGGACGGGCGAAACTGGTATGCCGACCCGCCAATCAACCCAACCAACCTGACCAATATGGCGCGCTTTTTCTTTTTCGTTTTATTGCTCGCCAATATTGCTTTTGCGACCCACATCTATCTGACCACAACGCGGCCCGGCAATGCCATGCCGGCCGAGGTCAATCGCGACGCGATGAAAGTCATTTCGATCACCGATTCGGTGCAGGCGCAAAAAGAGGCCGGTGAGGCCAAACGGCTGGTCGAAAGCCTGTCCGGCGCGCAATGTATGCAATTGAGCGTCAAGCCAGCCGATGCGCCGCGCGCGCAGACCGCCTTTGCCGCATTAGCGCTTGGCGAAAAGTTGACCTCAAAAAATATCGAGGAGTTCACGCGTTTTGCTGTTGCCCTGCCGATTCAACGCGACCGCAAAACGGCTGACACACTGGTTGCCAACCTGAAAAAAGCCAATGTAAAAGATCTATTGATCATGGCCGACAACTCGATTTCGCTCGGCTTGTTTTCAAGCGAGGAGTCGGCCAAACGAGTGGTCAGCGAGCTCGAGGCGAAATCTGCCGCGTTTACCAAGGGTATCTCGGTCACGGCAAAAAATCCATTGGCAAAGGAAACCATTTTTATCATCCGCGAGCCGGATGTTGTGTTGATCGCAAAAGCAGCGGTAATGCAAAAGGATTTTGACGGCAGCATACTCAAAGGTGTGGCGTGTCCGACGGCACCCGAGGTTGCGGCGGTCGCAACGTCGGCGGCGACGACCGACGCACCGAAAGAGCCGGCAAAAGATGCCACAAAGACACTGGTTACGCCGGCGGCATCGATTGCGGAAAAAAATCCCAAGAAATAATCCCCCCGCTTTTTGTCGTTCGCCAACATTGATTTATTTCCGCGAAAGGAATAGCAATGAATTTGGTAATCCCGGCCCTGTTTGAATTTATCATTCTCGCGCTGGTTACGGCCGTGTTATTGATCACCACCTACCGATTGGTGATTTATGGCTTTTCGCGTCGCCTCATGTCGTTTCTGGTGGCGTCGATTGTTGTGTGCGGCGGGGTCAGCGTGATGTTTTTCAGCCAATACCGGCAGCTTGCGAAACCAGAAACCGAGCGCATGATGGAAATTGTCAACCAACCGGTGATGCGCAGCCGAAGCGGCGATGTCAGCGGCACACCGACAAAAAGAGCAGTTGCGCAATACACGTTTTTGGTCGATGGAACATATTCCAACTACCCATCACCGAACCGTGAGTTGGTCCGTTTCGCGCCGACCGAGTTGGAGGTCCAATGGCGTGCAGATGCGTTGATCGCCCTGGCGCGTCAAAACGCCGCCGCCGCCGTTGCCGCGATGAAAGCCGCTTTTTGGGGGCTGTTTTGGATACCGTTGCTGTTGACCGGTTATTTACTTTCGCGCCGTGAGTTCAAAAGACTCACCGACAAACATGGTTTCCAGCGCATCACCCCGCAGACCACATTTGCCGATATCGATGGGTTCGTCAGCATGCTGCTGGGTGCCTGCGAGGACGCCAACATGCACGGCACGCTTGAACAAATCCTGTCGCAGCCCAATGACAAACGAAAACTGATGGTCAATGAACTGCTGGCAACGCTGCGGGACAAGCGTGCGCCAAAAATGTTGATCGACGGCTTTGTCTGCCTGCTCGATGACGACGTCGCTGAAAAAGCCTACGTCGCGATTCACAAATGCGCGCGTTAATTTTGCCCGCCGTGTGTTGCCCGCCGTGATTCGATGCTGATCTAGGTTTTGGCACCAGGCGTTGTGCGGGTTTTATCCAGAACCGTCATCGCAGTCGATATCATCGACGCCACGTCGGCGATATTTGACGGCACGATCAGTGTGTTGCCGGCCTTGGCGAGATGGCCGAATTGCTCGACATATTTCTCCGCGACCTTCAAGTTGGCCGCCTGTTGGCCACCGGGCGCATCCAGCGCGACCGCCACCACCCGTACCGCCAACGCAGTCGCGTCCGCCACCGTGGTCAGCGCCACGGCTTCACCCTGGGCACGGTTGATTGCCGCCTGTTTGTCGCCCTCCGACTCCAGAATCGCCGCCTGCCGTTTACCATCGGCGATGTTGATTTCCTCCTGACGCAAGCCCTCTGATTTGGCAATCAGCGCGCGTTTTTCACGCTCGGCGGTGATTTGTGCCTGCATCGAGCGCAGGATCGATTCGGGCGGCGTGAGACTCTTGATTTCATAACGCAGCACCTTGATGCCCCAGGTGCGACCGGCTTCGTCGAGCACCGAAACAATCTGGCGGTTGATTTCGTCGCGGCTTTCAAACGTTTTATCGAGTTCCATCTTACCGATTTCTGAACGCAACGCCGTCTGTGCCAATTGGGTGATCGCCATGATGTAATCAGACGAACCGTAGCTGGCGAGTTTTGGATCCATCACCTGGAAATAAATGATGCCGTCCACGGCAAGTTGCGTGTTGTCTTTGGTGATACAGACCTGTTCAGGAATATCGAGCGGCACCTCTTTGAGGCTGTGGCGATATTGCACCCGGTCGATAAACGGCACAATCACGTTCAGGCCGGGCAGCAGCGTGGCGTGATATTTGCCCAGCCGCTCGACCACCCAGGCGCTTTGTTGCGGGACGATGCGCACACCTTCGATGACAAAAACAATAATGGTGGCGAGGAAGAAAAACGGAATGGCAAAACCGGAGAATCCGGGCGTTGCATATAGCGCAATGGTGGCGATGATGACGGCGGCAAATTTGACAAACATGGGGACTCTCCTGTCGTTCGAATGCTGAATGTGATTTTTTGATCCGGACGTCTTCGGGAGACGATTGGCGATCAAGCAGAAACCAATAACACGCCCTGTTGGGTGGCTTTGATGGTCAATACATCGTCTGGCTTGGCATCGCCTTCAATCTTGGCATCCCACGACGCCCCGCGATACTTGACCCGCGCGGTGCGGTTGGCTTCGTTGACCCAGCTCTCGAACACCACCGTCTGGCCGACTTCCAGACTGTTCTCTGTCGCGGATTCCTTTGGATGGTTTTGCCACCAACGATGCACCAGATAAATGCCGATCAACGCCGCGGCGGCAGTGATCACGACCTGCAGCCAAAAATCGCCGCCCAGCCAGGCGACCAGCGCGCCTGCCAGCGCAGCCACGCCAAATACCAGCAGATAAAACGTGCCGGTCAACAATTCGGCGATGACCAGTACAAATCCGGCGATTGCCCAAAGTAGATATGCCGCCATTTGAAACTCCTTTCTTATTGTTGTTTTGTTTCTATTGGTCTTATGCCGCGCACACTAACGACAAATTACAACACCAATGTGACAAGGACAACAAAACGACCAAAAGAT
>JANOEV010000270.1:0-2857 GCA_031413695.1 Burkholderiales bacterium | reverse complement strand
GACATGATCGCCAAAAGCCGCGCGGAAGGTTTTGGCGCGGAAGTGCAACGCCGTATTCTGACCGGCGCGTATGTGCTGTCACACGGCTACTACGATGCCTATTATTTACAGGCGCAGCGGGTAAGACGGCTGATCGCCCAGGACTTTCAGGACGCGCTTAAACAGTGTGATCTGATCATGGGCCCGGTTGCACCGACCACCGCGTGGCATATCGGCGAAAAATCCAACGACCCGGTGGCGATGTATTTGGAGGACATCTTCACCCTTGGTGTGTCGCTGGCCGGACTGCCGGGCATGTCGGTGCCATGCGGCTTTGATCAACAAAACCTGCCGATCGGGTTGCAAATCATCGGCAATTATTTTGACGAGCCGCGCATGTTGTCGGTCGCACACCAATACCAACAAGTGACCGACTGGCATTTGCGCACACCGGCGGGTGCCGAATGAGTTGGGAAATTGTCATCGGCATCGAGACCCATGTGCAGCTGGCGACGGTGTCAAAAATCTTCAGCGGCGCGTCCACCGCGTTTGGTGCCGCGCCCAACTCACAGGCGAGTGTGGTGGACATGGCGTTGCCGGGCACCCTGCCGGTGATGAACCGGGCGGCGGTTGAGTGCGCCATCAAATTTGGCTTGGCGGTAAACGACGGTCGTGCCGACAATATCGCGCCGCGCTCGGTGTTTGCGCGCAAAAACTACTTTTATCCGGACCTGCCGAAGGGCTACCAGATCTCCCAGTTCGAGCTGCCGGTGGTCACCGGCGGCGCGGTGACGATTACGGTTGACGGTACCGAGAAAACGATTCAGCTCACCCGTGCGCACCTTGAAGAAGACGCCGGCAAGTCCCTGCACGAGGGTCTCGACACACCCGGCGTGTCAGGCATCGATCTGAACCGCGCCGGCACACCGTTGCTTGAAGTGGTCACCGAACCCGACATGCGCTCGGCTGCGGAGGCCGTGGCCTATGCAAAAGCGTTGCATGGCATTGTTACGTGGATCGGCATTTGCGACGGCAATATGCAGGAAGGCTCGTTCCGTTGCGACGCCAACGTCTCGGTACGACGCCCCGGCGCGCCGCTCGGCACCCGCTGCGAGATCAAGAATTTGAACTCGTTCCGGTTTATGGAGCGCGCCATTAACTATGAAGTGCGCCGGCAGGTCGAGCTGATTGAAGACGGCGGCACCGTAATACAGCAAACACGTTTGTACGACGCGGATCGCGACGAGACGCGTTCAATGCGCACAAAAGAAGACGCGATGGACTACCGTTATTTTCCGGATCCGGATTTGTTGCCGTTGATGATTTCGCGGGAACAGATTGAGGCGATTAAAGCGACGATGCCGGAATTGCCAAAGACGATGCGTGAGCGCTTTATTGCGGCCGCAATAAAGCGGGATCAAGCCGACGACGCAAGTTTGGACGTCGAAATGTCCGCCACAATCGAAGCCGAACTGAAGAAAAAATATGCTTGGGTTCTAACGATGCCGCCGGAACTTATCGATTACATTGAATCTGTTAATAAGGTCTTGGGCGAATCGTCGATGGCAGCCGAGCCTTGGGTTCGCGGCGCATTGTCGAGCGCATTAAACGAGTCCGGAATTTCACTACAAGAATCACCCATCAAACCCGAGGCGCTGGCGAATTTGCTCAGGCGAATCGAGGACGGGACATTGTCGGGACGAATCGCAAAAGAAGTTTTTGGCTACATGTGGGCCGGCGAAGGCGATGCCGACACCATCATCGACGCCCGCGGTCTCAAACAAGTCTCCGACGCCGGTGCCATTGAAAAAATTGTCGACGCCGTGCTCGCTGCCAACGAAAAGTCCGTCGCCGAATTCAAATCAGGCAAAGAAAAAGCGCTGCAAGCGCTGGTCGGACAGGTGATGAAGGCGTCGCAAGGCAAGGCGAATCCGGGCCAGGTGAACGAGATCCTCAGAAAGAAACTGGCGCCTTAACGATAAAGGCATGCCGCCCGGCTGTTGGCATTCACCTGCGTTGCAGCCAATCGCCGCGATGTTGGTTATCGAATCGCCTGCGGCGCAACCCGACGCGGGATGGGTGCCTCGATCAACACGCTGCCCTTGTCATCGAGTACGGTACCCGGACGCATGCCGGCCTTGAGACGTTTGAATCGCTCTTTTTCACCTTCAAACCGCGCGATGACATTGGTCTTGTCGACATCCAGCCGCGCGATCTCCAGCTCGACATTGGTGCGGTCTGACTTTGCGCGGTCGTAATCGGATTGCAGCTGCACCGGCACTTCGCGCACCACGTCTTTGCCGTCCTTGGTCTTGGCCGTCTTGCTTTTGCCGGCAACGTAAAACTCCATCTGGTTGCTGACCTTTTCGAGCCGCGCATTAACATCAACAACCCGGGTTTCGAGGAATTTGCGGCGCTGCGCCAGTTGCGCCAGATCTTTGTCGCGCAGTACGTCGATTTCACGCTCGCTGCCGTAGGTTCCAAGCAACGCCAGATCCTTCTGGCGCTGATCGGCAACCCGTTGGTCGTCGGCGGCCTTTTTTATGTTGGCGTCGTTGCGTGCCTTGATTTGTTCAGGCGTCAACGGCGCATCGAGTTTGCGCAGGGTGGTGCCCTGCTTGCTCATCTCGGTAACCTCTTTTTTGGCGCATGCAGCCGGCATGGTTTCGCCGTAATGTGTCACGCCCTTTTCATCGGCGCATTTAAACAGGGTTGACTGCGCAATCGACGGATTCACGGCCAACGCGGGCAAGATGAATGCAGCCAACAGCGACAGAGACTTCAGTGGACGTAGGGTCATGTGGTCGGATCAGGAGGAGTCAAGAGTATTGCGCGCCGTACTGCTTGCGGTAATCCGCGATTTTTGCCAGTTTATCGG
>JANOEV010000269.1:0-2751 GCA_031413695.1 Burkholderiales bacterium | reverse complement strand
CAACAAAGGGAAAAGCAGGTCTTGGGTCGACCATTAGCGGCGATAGCAAATGCCCCTCAAGATGATGGATCCCGACGACGGCCTTATTCAGCGCGGCGCCCAGCGAGACCGCGATACTATTGCCGACCAATAATGCGCCTCCCAATCCCGGACCTTGGGTAACACCAATGGCATCAATTGATGAGAGCGAGCGCACACTCTCTTTTAAAATCTCTTCAATCAAAGGCAAAACTCGCCTGATATGGTCGCGCGAGGCAAGTTCCGGCACAACGCCCCCATAGGCCGCATGCATTTCAACCTGGGAATGCAGGCGATGGCTGATCAGCCCTTTTTCAGTATCAAAAAGAGCAACGCCGGTTTCGTCGCAGGATGACTCAATGCCGAGAATTAACAAGGTAGGTGCTTGAAAATGTTGTGAAAATTGGGAAAGTTCGCTATTATATTGGGCTTCGTGGCGGGCAAGGTGCCTTTTGCGTGTTGCGGAGCAATCAAAGCTTCAGACCCACAATCTGTAATCAGATTGGGTGGGCATAACCATAAAAGTGATTAAGGGAATATTGATATGTTGGTCAAACTGAAAGAGAACGAACCGTTTGACGTGGCGCTCCGCCGCTTTAAACGTGCAATTGAAAAGACCGGCCTGCTTACCGACTTGCGCGCGCGCGAGTTTTACGAAAAGCCAACCGCCGAGCGCAAACGCAAACACGCTGCAGCAGTGAAACGTCGCTATAAGCGTCTGCGGTCACAAATGCTGCCGCCGAAATTATATTAAGCACGTCGCGACTCTTTAAAAAAGAATCCAATTTGAGGCAGGTAGCAGGCGCTACCTGCCTTTTTTATTTCTTGATTTTGTAACCCCTCTATCAACCGGGCAGAAACCAACATGAGCACATTGCGCGACAGGATCAACGATGATATGAAGGCAGCGATGAAGGCCCGCGAATCGGACAAACTCGGTGCAATCCGCCTATTGACGTCGGCGCTCAAGCAGCGCGAAGTAGATGAACGTATTGAGATTACTGATGACATCGTTCTTGCCGTCATTGAAAAAATGTTAAAGCAGCGCAAGGACTCAATCGAACAATACACGGCGGGCAACCGTATGGATTTGGTCGAAAAGGAACAATTTGAAGTGGGCGTCCTGCAGGTCTACATGCCGGCACAATTGACTGACGCCGAACTGACGGCCATTCTGGATGCTGTCATTGCGGAAGTCGGCGCGACATCGGCCAAGGATATGGGTAAAGTAATGAACACGCTGCGACCCAAAGTCGCAGGACGCGCCGACATGGGCAAATTGTCAGCAGTGGTAAAAGCCCGTTTGGGCTGATTGTTTGCTTTCGGTCGCCAATCAAATATTTCGACTGGTCTGATTGTCTGCCTGGCTTGCCCCTGAAAAATAATGGGTTGGCCGCCGGAATAGGCATGTTGGACGTCCGTTGTGCGCGTTGGTGGCCAAGCGAGGCCCGAATAAGCCTGTCCTAATGTCATGCCCCGCCAGAATTTATAATGCCCCAATGATCCCGCAGGACTTCATCCAACAGTTGCTCGCCCGCATCGACATTGTCGATGTCATCGATCGGCACGTGAAGTTGAAGAAATCCGGACAAAACTACTCAGCGTGTTGCCCCTTTCATAACGAAAAAACCCCGTCGTTTTCAGTGGCACCCGCCAAACAGTTCTATCATTGTTTTGGCTGCGGGGCGCATGGAACAGCGATCAGTTTTTTGATGGAATATAACGGTATGGGGTTTCGCGATGCGGTCGAGGAGCTGGCCGAATCGGTTGGCATGGCCCTGCCGCTCGAGGCAAATCGCGAAGAATCGCTCGAAAAAGCGCGCGTGTCGGCCAGCCTCGGTGAAATCATGTCTGCCGCAATGCAGTTCTATCGGCGGGAGCTGAAGGCAGCGCCGAAAGCAATCGAGTATCTGAAGGGCCGGGGGCTCACCGGCGAAATCGCCGCACGGTTTGGATTGGGTTATGCGCCCGAAGACTGGCAGGGATTGAAGGCGGCGGTTGAGGATTACTCCGCGAGTGCGCTGAAGGAATGCGGATTGGTGATCGACTCAGACGAGGGGCGTCGTTATGATCGTTTTCGCGACCGGGTGATGTTTCCAATTTTTGATCAACGCGGCAATGTGATTGGCTTTGGCGGGCGCGTGATTGGTCAGGGCGAACCAAAATACTTGAACTCGCCTGAGACGCCGTTGTTTGAAAAAGGTCGCGAGCTCTACGGTCTTTTCCATGCGCGCCGCGCCATCCGTGACGTTAATACGGTGATCGTGGTCGAGGGGTACATGGATGTTGTCGCCCTTGCCCAATCCGGGGTCGAAAATGCGGTGGCCACACTCGGCACTGCAACCACACCCATGCATGTGGAGAAGCTGTTGCGAATGGCAGACAACCTCGTTTTTTGTTTCGACGGTGACAAAGCGGGCCGACGCGCGGCGTGGCGCGCGTTGGAGCAATCGCTACCGGTGGTGAAAGATGGCAAGGATGTGCGTTTTCTGTTTCTACCCGCCGAGGACGATCCGGATACCTACGTGCGCCGGCTCGGCAAGGATGCCTTCATGGCTGCGTTGAAAGATGCCACACCGCTATCCATCTTTTTGTTTGACGAATTGCGATCGCAAGTCGATATGGCGAGCGCCGAAGGGCGCAGCCGGTTATTAACAATGGTCAAGCCCTTTATTGTTCAGATCACCGCGCCAGCGCTTGCGTTTATGTTGCGGCGAAAGCTGGTTGAAGAAA
>JANOEV010000268.1:0-3677 GCA_031413695.1 Burkholderiales bacterium | reverse complement strand
CAAGTGTTTCTCGAAGCGTTTCGCGCAATGGGCATCGCTGAGAGCGCCGTGGCGAGGGGCCCCGCGCATGTTGCGGGGATCGACATAACGCGATTCAGCGAAAATCTCCGAACACCTAATGTCATTCGGAGGAAACCATGAATTTCATGCAAGTGTTTCTCGAAGCGTTTCGCGCAATGGGCATCGCTGAGAGCGCCGTGGCGAGGGGCCCCGCGCATGTTGCGGGGATCGACATAACGCGATGCGGCGAAGATGCCCGACAGGTAACCGTTGACCGGAGAAAATCATGAACCTGATGCAGGTTTTTCTCGAAGCGTTCAGGGCAATGGGGATGAACAGATTGCGCGCCGGCTTAACCATGCTCGGCATCATTATTGGCGTCGGTGCGGTGGTGCTGATGCTGGCGATTGGCGAATCCGTCAGCGGCGACATTAATAAACGCATCTCCGCCATGGGTTCGAATGTGATGGTGATTTTCCCTGGCTCGTCAACTTCCAACGGCGTACGCGCCGGGCGCGGTGTGGTGCAAACACTGACGCTGTCGGACGCGCAGGCCATCGGCCAACTGCCGTCGTTTAACGCCGTCGCGCCCATCGTGCAGCAGCCTTTTCAAGTTGCCAGTGGCACCACCAATTGGAACGCCAACGTGATGGGCGTCACCCCGGACTTCTTTATGGTCAAAGACTGGGAGGCCGACAAAGGATCCCTGTTTGGTGACATCGAAATTCGCTCCGCCTCGCGCGTTGCTGTCATTGGCGGCACCGTTGCCAATAATTTGTATGGTGAATCAAACCCGGTCGGGCAAACCATCCGCATTCGTAACCGCCCGTTTGAAGTGATTGGTGTATTGGCCAGCAAGGGCAGCGATTTGGGCGGCGGCGACCAGGATGATGCCGTGTTTGTCCCCTTCTCCACCGCCCGCCAGCAGCTGATCCGCTGGGGTCAGCCGGGTAGCATCCACTATGCATTGGCACAGGCGGCGAGTGCGGCGCAGGTACAGGACGCCGTCTACGATGCCACGCAATTGCTGCGAATTCGCCATCGTATTCGCGAAGATCAGGATGATGACTTTACGATCCGCGACCTCGCCTCGATTGCCGAGGCGGCACAGGGCATTGCCACGGCGTTGACGTTGTTGCTTGGTGCGATCGGCTCCATTTCGTTATTGGTGGGCGGCATCGGCATCATGAACATCATGCTGGTATCGGTCACTGAGCGCACCCGCGAAATCGGCATCCGTATGGCGCTGGGCGCAAAGCGGCGTGATGTGTTGCTGCAATTTTTGACCGAGGCGATTGTGATCTGTGTGTGCGGCGGTGCCATCGGCGTCGGTCTTGCCTATGCCGGATCGGTTGCCATCACCAACTTCTCACCGATGGAAGTGGGTATTTCCATGAGCGGCATTATTATCGCCTTCACATTCTCGGCCGTGATCGGCATCTTCTTTGGTTTTTATCCGGCAAAACGCGCATCTACCTTAAAGCCGGTGGAAGCGCTGCGCTACGAGTAACCGTCTGCCACGCGTTGCAGACGCGACCGCCGGCATGCGTACACGACTAAGGACAACCCTTTGGTTGGACTTCGGTTGGCAGTGTGGTGGCGCAGGTCCACGCATCATTGGCGTAAGTCATCGTAATTGTTTGTCCGATCAGTTTGTTATTCACCCCGGTTGCGCGGAAGGTCGCCACCAAAACGCAGGTGGGTAACGCCGCGCTGCCGCCGGCGGTTGCCGTCACGGATGCCACGTATTTGCCGGCGGTGGTTGAACCGGCGTTGATCGCGCACGTAATTGACTGCGACATTTGCTCGACCGTCGGTGTTTTGAGCCCGCCAAGGATGGTAAGCCCCTCGGACACTTGTGCCTTGGCGGTGTAATCCTGATACGCCGGAATCGCCACAGCTGCCAGAATACCGATGATGGCCACCACAATCATCAATTCGATGAGGGTAAATCCATTTATCTTTGCTGTCGGAATTGGCTTCATGAAAGTTCCTGATGTTGAGGGTCTTGGCAAAAAAAAGGGCGAATCAACGATTCGCCCTTTTCCTTCAGCTACTCAGCTACACCAAACGATTAGGTTGGGGTAGTAAGATCGCCTGTGCAAGCTTTGTTTTGCACGCCAGCAACCAAGTTCGAACCGCACTTCCATGTACCATCGGCGGCATCGTAACGAATCATGACTTGGCCACCTTGAATCTTGGTGTTAACGCCAGTCGCGCGGAAGGTTGCGGTGATGCTGCAGGTGGTACCAGCCAAAGCCATCGCCATTGAGGCAACCGACTTACCAACGCTGGTTGAGCCAGGATACGCAGCCAAATCGCAGGCGGTGGTAATACCTGATGACGAGGCAAGGTCAACCAACGGTGTTTTGTAGCCAGCCAGCAGCGTGTAGGCTTCCGACGCTTGGGCTTTGGCGGTGTAATCCTGATACGCAGGAATCGCAACAGCCGCCAGAATACCGATAATCGCAACCACGATCATCAATTCGATCAGGGTAAAACCCTGTTGAGCTTTCTTCATCATTGTGTTTCTCCATTAACTAGTTAATTTGAAATTGCCGAACTTCAAAACACATCGCGATGTGTTCAGCCACAACTGTTGCAATGGCCGTGCCAACTATTCCCAATCCACACAAGTCATCAGCAGTTTCCTTGGATCCAAGCACCGTCCACCATAAAATTCTGTTTGTTTTCAGATGGTTATTGTGCCAACTTGTTTCTTCCCCAATACCGGGTCAATGGAATTCGGGCTGGCATTAATTGGCGTCGCCAAAAATCGACGGATTCCCTGCAACCTTTGTGATTTGCATCACACTCTTTGCGCCTGAGCCACCCGCCCACCTTGCGCGATTTGTTAGTCCCTGACGTTTTTTGTCACCATTTTTCGGCCTCGGCGCGCGGATCAGCCGACCAGAACGCTGATTCACGGTTCTGTTAAGGCGGGTAACTGTCCGCTATTGCAGATGCTGCTACGACTTGTCTTGCGCCCCGTCGTGGACCGCCAAAAGCGTGTAGATCGCCGCGTTGGTTTCGCGCAGTACCTCTGGTGTAACGGCGTCCTCGATGACCATCCGCACATACATGAACCCGCAGACCAGTCCAGACAACAACGGACCGACCATCGGAATCTTGTCCAGCACATGGTGATAGGCAAGACTGCGAAATTGGGTTGTCCATGCCAGCGGGCCAACGTCTGCGCGCACTGAAACGACTTTTAAGCCGCGCACTTCAAGTTCCTTGATCAGGCCATCGCGGGTCCAGCGCCGATAATCAGTCGGGTGCGGATGATAAAGCCAGGTGCCATGGGTTGATAACAACACATGCCCGTTTGGTTTTAACAGCCGCTTAACCTCGCCCAAATACCAATCAAGATCCCAGACGTGTTCGAGCACTTGAAACGACACAACCCAATCCGCGCTGGCTGCCGCCAGGGGAATCGGCCGCCCGGGGACAATGTTGATACTACCGCCGGGCTGACCTGGTTCAGCCGTATCGATGTCACACGCTGTGTAATCCATTTTGCGCGCGACAAACAGTGGACGATAGGGTGCGCTGCCGGCGCCGAGGTCGATTGCCAAACCAGCTTGCGGCGGCACGTCGATGGCACGGTTAATGTCGATGGCATGGTCGAGTTGAACCTCAATCGACGTGCGCAGCCGTCGCAACGAATAGGCATC
>JANOEV010000267.1:0-3364 GCA_031413695.1 Burkholderiales bacterium | reverse complement strand
CCTTGGTCAGGGTCGCATCAAAACTCGACGAATGGCTGTCGTGGTTAAAGTCGATCGACACCAGCGGCGCGGTGTTGTAGGCCAGAATGCCCTTCATTGCCGGGCTGTCGGCGGCCGCCTTCATGATGCCGTTGACTTCGTCTACCGTGGTGTCACGCGCCGCAATAAACGACAGGTCAACCAGCGAAACATTGATGGTCGGCACCCGAATGGCGAAACCATCGAGTTTGCCATTGAGTTCGGGTAAGACCAGACCGACCGCGGCCGCGGCACCGGTCTTGGTCGGGATCATCGACATGGTGGCCGAGCGTGCACGGCGCAAATCCTCGTGCATCACGTCGGTCAACACCTGATCGTTGGTGTAGGCGTGGATGGTGGTCATCAAGCCGGTGGTGACACCAAGTTTATCGTTGAGCGGCTTGACCAGCGGCGCCAGACAATTGGTGGTGCACGACGCATTTGAGATGACCGTCATGGCCGCAGTCAGCACATCGTGATTCACGCCAAACACAACCGTGGCGTCGACATCCTTGCCACCGGGCGCGGAAATGATGACCTTTTTGGCGCCGCCACGAATATGCGCCGACGCCTTTTCCTTGCTGGTGAAAAATCCGGTGCACTCGAGGACCACATCGACCCCAAGCGCGCCCCATGGAAGCTGGGCCGGGTCGCGTTGTGCAAACACCTTGATGCGGTCGCCGTTGACGACCAGACAATCACCATCAACCGACACCGTACCGGGAAATTTGCCGTGGGCGGTATCGTATTGGGTCAGGTGGGCATTGGTTTCAACCGGGCCCAGATCATTGATGGCGACAATTTGAATGTCGTGTTTTTTTCCGCCCTCATAGTGGGCGCGGAGGATATTGCGGCCGATGCGACCGTAACCGTTGATGGCGACTTTAATAGTCATTTGGCGGATTCCTGATGATGTGCACCGGAGGCCGGCGCGGTGAATGAATGCCTATTTTAGCGCAAGCGCGGTTTTTGCCGGATGCCGGAGCGTATCTAAGCCTTAAAATAACGCATGAGAAAAATCGTCATTGCCTCCAACAACCCCGGCAAGCTGCGTGAATTTGGCCAATTGCTGGCCCCTTTTGACGTTGACGCAATTCCGCAAGCCGCTTTTAACATCCCTGAAGCGGCGGAGCCGCACGCCACCTTCGTCGAGAATGCGCTGGCAAAAGCCCGCCACGCGTCGCGCCTGACGGGACTGCCGGCGCTCGCCGACGATTCCGGCATTTGTGCGGTCGCCCTCGGCGGCGCGCCCGGCGTTTGGTCGGCGCGTTATGCGGCGGAAGACGTGACTGCGCCAACAAGTGACGCCCGTAACAACGAAAAATTGGTGCGTGAATTGGCCGGTCACGCGGACAAACGCGCGTTTTACCACTGCTCATTGGTGGTGGTCATGCGTGAAGACGACCCGCATCCAATCATTGCGGACGGCCAATGGTGGGGCAATATTGTTGCGACCCCGCGCGGCGGCGGTGGATTTGGTTATGACCCGTATTTTTTTGTGCCTGAATATGGCTGCACGGCTGCCGAACTCGAGGCGTCGGTCAAGAATCGTGTCAGTCATCGCGGTCAGGCAATGGCATTGCTTGCGTTAAAACTCCGCCAACAGCAAGCGTTTTCAGCCTAAATGCCGTCAAACAGCTCACCAATACTGGGCTTTGGTGTTTCGAATAACAATTCGCTGCTTGCCGCGCTGCCACCGCTTTCTGTGTACATCCACATTCCTTGGTGCATCAAGAAGTGTCCGTATTGCGACTTTAATTCGCACGAATCCAAAGGGGGCATCGACGAACAGCGTTACATCAACGCCCTTATTTCCGATCTCGATTACACCCTGCCAAAGGTGTGGGGACGGCGCATTCAGACGATTTTTTTTGGCGGCGGTACACCTAGCCTGTTTTCGGCGGCGGGAATCGATGCCATTCTGGCCGCCGTGCGTGCGCGACTGGTGGTGGATCCAGACGCAGAAGTCACCATGGAAGCCAACCCCGGCACCTTTGAAATCGAAAAATTCAAAGGCTATCGCGACGCCGGGGTTAACCGGCTATCAATTGGTATTCAGAGTTTTAACGCCGAGCACCTGCAGGCGCTTGGGCGCGTGCATAACGATGCGGAAGCCAAACGCGCGATTGCCATTGCCCAGCAGCATTTTGACAACATCAATCTTGACCTCATGTTTGCGCTGCCAAAACAAACGCTCGCCGAGTGTGCCCGGGACGTTGCGACCGCGCTCTCGTTTGGCACCAATCATTTGTCGATTTACCACCTGACCCTCGAACCCAACACCCTGTTCCATCGTTTCCCGCCGCCGTTACCAGACGATGAGTTGGCCGCGGATATGCAGGACATGATTGCGGACAGATTGCATGGCGCGGGTTATGAAAATTACGAAACGTCCGCCTATGCGAAGGCGGGTTGCGAGTCCAAGCACAACTTGAACTACTGGCGCTTCGGTGACTACATTGGCATCGGCGCGGGCGCACACGGCAAAATTTCATTTCCCGACAGGATCACGCGCGAAATGCGGTTTAAACAGCCAACCGCGTTTATGGAACGCGCGATGTTGGGTGATGCGATTCAGGAGAGTTTGACCATTGCCGGGAAAGAACTGCCGTTTGAATTCATGATGAACGCATTGCGTCTGACGGACGGTTTTCCGATAGCGCTGTTTACCGAACGCACCGGTTTGCCGATCAATGTGATCACACGCGAGTTGGATCTGGCTGAATCAAAAGGGTTGATTCAGCGCGACCATGTTCGAATCAAGCCCACCAAAAAAGGGCGGCTGTTTTTGAATGATTTGCTTGCGTTGTTTCTCGGGCCAACGGCTTGACGCTAACCGCCATGCCGGGAATTCCCAACGCCTGCGCCCCATCATCTACGGCTTGGCAAAACTCGTCGCCGTCGGACCGGTGCCGCCTTCCTGGTAAATAACATCCCCATCTTTGGCCCACAAATAATGCGGCACATTGGCGGGTGCGACGTAAACACCGCCGGCTGGAATGGCGACAATTTTTGACTCGTCTACGGTATTGCCGAAACCAACATAGAGTGTTCCCGACAGAACGGTCGAATTGCGGGTGTCCGGGTGGGTGTGCGGCGCGATTTTGCCGCCCTTGGCCAGCACCACACGCAACAGGTATGTCCCGGCTTGCTGCTCTGCGCCGATCACCCACGCTGCACGCAGCAATGCATTGCCGGGCGGGCTGAACCATTTGAGCGATTCAGGCAGCACCGGTGCCGGCACCGCCGGTTGTGCGGTTGCAAAATTTGCGATCAGCGCCAGGGTTAAGAAAACAAAGACAGGTTTCATCATTTCATGCGCCTCCGGCATGCGACGTTTCAAATT
>JANOEV010000266.1:0-2508 GCA_031413695.1 Burkholderiales bacterium | reverse complement strand
CTGCTTGATGAGCTCGGTCACCTGTCGCACCTGATTGACGATTTCATCCATGGTCTGGCCGGCCGCATTAACACGCGCAGTGCCGGTGGCAACCTTGTCAACACTGTCGGCGATGAGTGTCTTGATGTCGCGCGCGGCTTGCGCACTGCGCTGTGCGAGCGTCCTGACTTCGCTGGCGACCACGGCAAATCCACGGCCTTGTTCACCGGCCCGTGCGGCTTCGACCGCAGCATTCAACGCCAGAATGTTTGTCTGAAACGCGATCGCGTCGATGACGGTAATGATTTCGGCGATTTTCTTTGATGAGGTTTGTATTTCAGACATGGTTGCGACGACACTGCCAACGCGTGCGCCACCACTCTGCGCGACCAGTGATGCGGTGCCTGCCAGATCAGAAGCGCGACGTGCGGTATCGGCGCTCTGTTTGACTGTCTGTGTGAGTTGCTCCACCGAAGCGGCGGTTTGTTGCAGATTGGCCGCCTGATTTTCCGTCCGACTACTCAGATCGGAGTTGCCGTGCGCAATTTCGGAGGCGGCAACCGAAACGGATTGACTGGTTGTACGGACTTCGTTGACAACCTGATGCAACCAATCCTGCATTGTTTTCATTGAATGCGCGAGTATGGCAAGCTCGCCTTTGCCGTTGGCGGCAATATTTTGGGTCAGGTCACCCTTGGAGATGCGCATTGCAGTGGCTGCCAACGCAGTCAACGGTTGAATAATCGACCGAATATTCAAATAGCTGAGAATGAACGCAAGCAGCAGGCACGCGACTGCCGCCATGCCAATCAGTTTCGCGGCATTCGCCGCCGACTTCTTGATGGCAAGTTTTTCTGTATCAGCTTGATCGTTGATCTTTTTGGCCAGTTCCGCGAGCGCTTTATCAGCCGCACGCACATCTGCTTTAAAGATTTCAGTCGCCTTGTTGGCGGCCCAGGGATCATTGAGTTTGCCGGTTTCGATCTCTTTGATGACGTTGTTGAAGCCGGCGATATAACCGGTAAGTCCCTTGCGAATCGTGGTGACGGCGTCTTTGTGTGCAATGGCGCCTATCGCATCGACTTGATCGAGCGATTTTGTCAGTGCGTCCAACTCGGTGCGCCATTGTTTCTGGTACCTGCCCAGTTCGGCTTCGTCAGCCATGTTCAACAATGCGTCCTTTTCAAATCGACGGACGTTGGCCAGGGTGGCGCGTGCGGTGCCGACCGCAGATACAGCGGCGAAGTCTTGTTCGATAAACTCGATTGAGCGATTGGTCTCGGACTTGATCCAGCCAAAACTGAATGCGCCCAGGCCGGCGATCGACAATAGCATTGCCGTACAAACTGCGTACATGCGGAATTTGATGGTGAAGCGCGCAAAAATTGTATCGACAGTCTTGATCATGGTGACTCGCAGTAAATTCAGTTCGTTAACGGGTAATGCACGGCTCGATTTTGCCGCCGCATTACTCCGTCCAATCGGGAAAGCTAGGGGGTGTTTTAGCGCCAGTTCGACCCGCTTTGCGACGTCACCCCAATATCGGCAGGCGAACGCCAGACTTGAGCGGCCATTTGACCGCCGTCACGGGTTAGACTTTTCTGACGTCCGCCTGTTACCTGCAGGACTTGTATGTGGACCCGGCGACGCGTGCAAACGGTGTCGGCAAGCGGCTGATTGATTGGCTGGTCGCTGAAATGAAGACACAGGGTTGGTCACGCCGGCATTGGGCAACCAAAGAAAACAACTACCGTGCGCGCGGGATGTACGACAAGTTCACGACGCACAGCGGTTTTTTGCGCTATGTGATCAAGAATTAGCTGTCTGACCAGCGCTGTGATTGATCAGATGGGCAAGATCGCAAATTTAAAACACTAGTAGAGACGGCTATTTTCAGGCATTTATGGCTGAAAACGCTTGCTGGACAACGACTTTGTATTGTTCATTGTCGGTGATCTGCAAGTGATACCTTCCGCCCTGCAAATTGTCTGCAACCGGCTGACGACCTGCCGGACCTGTGTGAACCTGTCGTTTCCTGGCGTTGCCAGCCGCCTGCATCGGTGTTGACGTCAGACACCGTTGACGGTATCCACCAAACCGATTCCATGGGTGTCCGCAATGAAATTTTTGTTATGGCTGATTTTGCTGGTGTTGTGTTGGCCGCTTGCGCTATTGGCGCTGATCGTATATCCCATTGTTTGGCTGCTGACGTTGCCATTCCGGCTGGTTGGTATCGCCGTCGAGGGGGTGTTTGTGTTTTTGCGTGCGATTGTGATGTTGCCGGCGCGGTTGCTGGGCGGCGGGCCGGCTAATCGCAGGGTGTAGCCGGTATCACCAGCGGCATTGCGTTTTGACGCGGTGACGTGCACACTCCGATCAGTTCATTTTGATCGGAGTGTTCAATGATTCGCCTGATGATCGCCTTTTGTTTGTTGGCCGTTGCGTGTCTTACCCAAACGGTTGAAGCCAAAAATTTCCGCTGGTCGTCGCAGGGTGATGCCGCGACGCTCGATCCGCAAAGCCAGAACG
>JANOEV010000265.1:0-3210 GCA_031413695.1 Burkholderiales bacterium | reverse complement strand
GATCCCCGCGTGACAACATGTTCACGAGCGGTTCGCTATGAATAATTCCGGCGTTATTGATCAGCACGTCAGGTTCGAAGCCAGCATCGGCGATTTTTTGAAGCGCAACGTCAATTGCCGCCGGATCGGTAACATCACATTGCTCTGATCGCACGTTAGATCCGAATTGATCGAGCACCTCGGCGCACGTCGCGGCATTTAGTTCCAAAACGCAAACATGTGCGCCATCGCTAATGAGCCGCTCAACCAGATACCGGCCGATACCAGCGCCGCCGCCTGTGATCAGCACATTTGCGCCGGCAACATTCATGCAGCAACACCATGCGCTTTCAGCGCAGCCCGCAAATCGCCGACAGACTTGATGCCGGCAATTTCGTCGCCGGTGAATTGAATCTGGTAGGTTTCCTCAAGCCGCACAATCAACATCATGTGGGCCAGAGAATCCCAACGCGGAACTTCGCGCAAGCCCAAAGAGTCGACCACGGACGCCTCCGGGAAGGCGAATACGTCGGCGAATATTTTTTCAAATGACATATCGATCTTTTGTGGATTCTGTAAATGCAAAAACAAAGTGACATTGGTCTTTGTCAATGTCGAGGAGCTTTGGCAAAAGTGCTAACGCGATGATTGGTGTCCGAGCACTTTGCAAATGACTTTATGCCAAATCCGACAGCCTTCGGAATCCTCCAAAATTCATCGAGTTTGTTCGTTCCTGCTGAGGTCTTCGATCAAGCACAGACGCCCCATTTTACAGAATGGCAGCAGGCACGCCAATTGTTGCGTTATTCCCCCTGCCAGCCATTGAAAAATAGCCCAGTCGAGAAAACGCAAGTTGGCTGCATAAACTGAGCTTTTGGTCCCTCTGCCCCGGTCACATGTCGATTAAAGAGTGTGAAAATGATAAAATCCGCTTCCTTTTGAATATCACTCGCAACCGCACATTTCAGTGACCGCCGCATGAAACCTATCGTTATTTTCGGTACTGGCAAAATCGCGGAAGTGATTTTGTACTTCTTTAGACAACATAGCGACCGCACTATTGTTGCCTGTACTGTCGACAGGGCATTTATTCCCGGCGAGGAATGGAGTGGGCTTCCGGTAATCCCATTTGACGAAATCAATGTGCGTTTCCCGCCGGATACGCATGATTTGTTCATCGCGCTTGGATATCAGGATCTGAATACGTTGCGCGCAGAAAAATGTGCGCACGCCCGCCAGCTCGGTTATACGTTGGCCTCTTATATTGATTCGGGCGCTGATTTTCCTTCGGATTGTGTTTATGGCGACAATTGCTTCATCATGAATCGGGCGAATATCCACCCAAGGGTGCAAATAGGTAACAATGTTTTTGTCTGGAGCGGTGCCACGATAGGCCATCACTCATCGATTGGCGACAACTGCTGGTTGACATCAGGCGCGAATGTTGCCGGCGTTGTCAAAATGGGCAGCAACTGCTTTCTTGCCGTCAATGCAACTGTGACACATGGCATCACCATTGGGGACGACTGTTTCATCGGTGCAAATGCATTGGTAACAAAATCGACATCGGCTGGTGAAGCCTATTTGGTCGAAAATACCAAAGCGTTCCGCCTAACCAGTCGGCAGTTCTTGAGAATGTCCCGCTTCGCGGACCTGTGAAGCGAATGCCACCAAGCGCATTTCCGGACTATCCAGATGGCTATACGTTGACAACGCCAAGGCTGGTGCTCCGGGCGCCGACGCCAATGGATGCGTTCGGCATGTTCCCGTTGATGGCGGATGCCCGGTTAACCGACTTTCTTGCCTGGCACCCGCATCAAACCATTGATGAGACGCGCAGCATGGTAGAGGCGCTTGGCAAGGCGCAGGCGGCACACGCCGGTTTTCATTGGATTGCGATCGACAAGGAACAGGTCGTCGGGCTTGTCTCCTTGATTGACGTCCGGTGGACTCATCGGTCATGGACGTTGGATCGTGCCGAATTGGCGTACTGGGTTGGCACCCGGTTCCAGGGTGGCGGATATGCAACTGAAATGGCGCGCGCCGCACTCGACTTTGGATTTGCGCAACTCAAACTCCACAAAATTCGCGTCTACCATGCCGCAGACAATCCCGCCTCCGGGCGCACGATTCAGAAACTCGCATTTAGATTTGTCGGCGAAGAAAAAGACGCTTTTCAAAAAGCCGGCACTTGGCATGATCTGCGCCACTATGAAATGCTTGCATCGGACTATTTACCAGAGACGCATCAATAAACGAGGTGATTTGAATGAAACGGCCGCATGCCAATACATATGTTTGTCCCGCGACGGGCACGGCGCTCTCTTTCGAGTCGGTCGTTTGCAAAAATGACGATGTTATCGAGGGCGTGTTTAGAAGCGCGAACGGGGAAATTTATCCAATCGTTGACGGAATTCCCAATTTAACGTGGCCCAGAGAGCTTCAACATTCTGATGCGCTAACGCTTCAATCATACGAAGACATGGCTTCAGAATATGATCGGTATGCGGCGCTCCCGTTCATTACCTATCGCGCGGATGAAAGTGTTGTCAGGGAAGAAATGGTTGACCGGTTGGAACTCAAGCCAAATAGTGTGGTTTTGGAAATTGGCTGTGGGACCGGGCGTGGTGCGCTGCATTTGGTGGAAAGATTGGGTAAGGGTGCGGTGCTTTTTTTGCAGGAAATCTCGCCACGGTTGTTATCGATTGCCAAACAGAAGCTCGAAAAAACATCAGTTGAAACAGAGTTATCGCTTGCCAACGGTAGTTATCTCCCATTTCCCGATAACTATTTTGATGCTGCTCATCACTTTGGCGGGATCAATACCTTTGCAGAGATCAAGCGCTGTCTTAGCGAACTCGCGCGTGTTGTCAAACCCGGTGGCAAAGTTGTGATCGGCGACGAAGGCTTGGGACCTTGGCTCAAAGAAACGGAAATGGGCCGCATCATGAGTAACTCAAATCCACTATTGAAGTGTGAGCCGCCAATGCACCTGCTGCCCGAGAATGCAACCGAGGTCAAGCTTGAATTCATCATGATGGGGGCTTTCTACGTCATTGAATTTCGTGTTGCAGAATCGGTGCCGCAGCCGGACTTTCATATGCAAATTCCAAGCGCAAGGGGTGGAAGTCATTGGACGCGATACCACGGTCAACTTGAAGGGGTAAGTGACGCTGCAAAAAAACTCGCGCAAGAGGCAAGAGTCGCTTCCGGAATCTCAATGCATGATTG
>JANOEV010000264.1:0-5181 GCA_031413695.1 Burkholderiales bacterium | reverse complement strand
GTTGTCAACCTCACGTTGCAGGCAACCACATCAACGCCTCTGCCGGATCAACGCTGGGCCAGGTCGTTTGCAGATGCCGTCAAGGCGCTGCCAACGGCGACGCTCAAGGATGTGAGTGTCAAGATTGACGGGCTCACGATGCGGATCACCGCAAACAACCCGGCTTTGGCAACTGCCGATAGGTCTGCACCCGTCTTGTTTTACCCGCATCGTGAAGATGTGATCGCCAATGCGGCGAAACAAATATTCACCAAAACAGCCGATGGCTTCACGCTCGATGTCACGCTGGCCGCGCCGCGCAATGCTGACCTCAAAACGCTCGACGGCGTGTTGGTGCTGGGCGGCAAAAATTCGTCGTGGGGTGCGCCGTTGAATGCGCGTGCGGTGACGATCGCTGCGCCAGTTGTTTACGGTGCGGCGGTGGAAAAGGCCGTAAATTCAAACACTAGCACTGGCGCACCTGTTCTGGCAAAAATGGCTGAAAATGGCCAACAGGCGGGGACTTTCATTTCTGCAATTGTTTTTGCGTTTCTCGGCGGACTGCTGCTGAATCTTATGCCGTGTGTGTTCCCGGTGTTGGGCATCAAGGTAATGGGCTTTGTCGAAAATGCGCATGGTGACAATCGGATTTTGCGACGCCAAGGAGGCGCATTTTTGGTTGGCGTAGTGCTGTCGTTTTTGGCGTTGGCCGGGCTCATGTTGGCGCTGCGTGCAGCGGGCCAATCGATCGGTTGGGGTTTCCAGCTGCAAGAGCCGATTTTTGTGGCCGGTCTGGCGGTGCTGTTTTTCCTGATGGCGCTGAATCTTTCCGGTGTGTTTGAAATGGGGATGTCGCTGCAGGCGGCGGCCGGTAACGCCGATATGCGCCCGAGTCGCGACCCGATTGTCGGCGCGTTTATTTCCGGCGTGTTGGCAACCCTGGTGGCGACGCCGTGTATGGCCCCGGGTTTGGGTGCGTCGGTTGGATTTACGCTCGGGCAAAGTGCGCCGATTGCGTTAATGGTGTTTCTTGCGATCGCATTCGGACTTGCGCTGCCGGTTGTGTTGTTGTCATTTTTCCCGGCGCTGCTGCGCTTTTTGCCGAGGCCGGGTGCGTGGATGGAGACCTTCAAACAATTCATGGCGTTTCCGCTTTACGCCACCGTTGTTTGGCTGGTGTGGGTCATCGGTGCGCAGACCAATAACGACGGTGTTGCGAAATTGCTGGTCGGGTTGACGCTGATTGCATTGGCGGCGTGGGTGTTCGGCCGCTGGCAGGTGGCGAACCATCGTCTGGCGGCGTTGGCCGGCGCAATCATCGCCGCGTTCGGAATTGCCATGGCGTGGGCGGGTGCCAACAGCGAAAGCCCGGCGGCCGGTCAGGCGGTGGCGAGTGAGGACGACTGGGTGCCGTTCTCGGATGAAAAAATTAACACGTTGCGCAGTCAGGGCAAGGCGGTGTTTGTTGATTTCACCGCGACGTGGTGCATCACCTGCCAAGTCAACAAACGCGTGGCGCTGAATCAGGCTGATGTGGTCAAGCGCATGGCGGGGGCAAATGTGGTGCGCATGAAAGCCGATTGGACCAAGCGCGACGCCGCCATCACCGCTGCGCTCGCGGCGTTTGGACGCAATGGTGTGCCGCTATATGTGTTGTATCCACCGCAAGGTGAGCCGCGCATATTGCCGGAGCTGTTGACGGCCGACATCATGTTGACGGCGATTGATGAGTTGCGCATCAATCCGAAACCGTCGGGACGCTAACAGTTTTATTTTGCGGGCGTCGGCGCGGCTGATGGTGCTGGCATCACAGGGGCGGTTGGTTTGTTCTCCAGCGCCCATCCGCCAAGCTGTTTGCGCACCGCATCCGTTACCGCCCGCGCCTCGCCATCATCGCTGATGATGTACGGCGTGATCATAATCACCAGCTCGGTACGACTAAAAGTCTCCTCATCCTTTTTGAAGGCGCGTCCGAGTATCGGCACGTCTTTCAAGAACGGTACGCCCGTTGTCGTGACCGACTTGCGATTGGAAATCAAGCCGCCCAACACATAGGTCGAGCCATGTTTCAGGGTGAGTTTTGTGTCGAGGACGCGCTTGGAAATGGGCGGCGAATTCGGGCCTGTCCTCGCAACTTCACCCGGCTGGCTCGACTCCTGGGTGATGTCCATATCAACTTGGTCCGACGAATGTATCACCGGCTTTATTTTCATGATCGTGCCGGTCTCGGCGTACTGAACGGTACTGATCAGCCCGTTGCCGCCGGTGGCCGAGTTGGACTGTTGTTGTGTCAGGATGGGGATTGAATCACCGACCTGGATACGCGCCTCTTCGCCATTTCGGGCCAGCAGTTTTGGGTTCGACAGAAACGTGACAGTGCCGTTAGCAGCTTCAGCCTGCAGCACGGCGCGTGGATTGCCGGCGCCATCCAGCTGGCTGACAACCAACCCTGCCACGGTCGAAAGCGCATTACGCGGGATCGTGCCGCCGGTGGTTCCGCCGAGCGCCGTTACATTGAGGCCGCTGCTGTTGAACTTGCTAAAAATCCAGTCAACACCAGTGGTCAGACTGTCAGATAACTTGACTTCTGCGATGGTGACTTCAATCAGCACCTGGCGGGCGGTGCGGTCGAGATCATTCAACAGCCGGATAATGTCGGTGTATTCCTCGCCGGAGGCGCGAAACAGGATGGTATTGGTGGCCTTGTCGACCACGACGCTGGTATTGGTCTGCGGTGCAGGCGCAGCCGCGGCGGCGCCGGGAGTTGCCGTTGTGCGTGCAGGGGTGCTCGACAACAACTTCTGCACGGTCTCGGCCAATCGTGACGCGTCGGTATTGCGCACCTGGTAGCTGAAGAAATTTCGGCCGACACTTTTTTCCGCCGGCTTATCCAGCACTTTCGCCCACTCAACGATATGGTTGATCACATCTTTTGATTGGGCCATCACAATCAGGCTGTTGATGCCGGCGATCGGCAGCAACGTGATTGGAAAGGCCGCGCTACCGGCGTTCCCTGTGGTGCCGACCGAATAACCCTCGTTGAGCAAAATTTCCGTCAGCCTTTTCGCCAATTCGTCGGCGGACCATATTGCCGGCGTGATGCGGATTGAGTTGCGCCCTTTAAACAAGGGTTGATCCAGCACCTGAATAGCCTCCATCGCCGCCTGCACATCATCACCGTTGCCGGAGAGCAGCAGGGAATTGCGACCAGAGTCGTCTGTGTAGCGAATTTTTTCGCCAAACAGGGTGCGAAGATAACCACCAACTTCCGTGTTCCGGACGGCCTGCAACTCAACCAATTGAAAGACCGGGCGCAGCGGCAAAGGCGTATCCGGTAACGCGCGCCCGCGGCGAATTTCCGGCAAATAACCGGTTGTGGTGGTGTCCGGCACGATGCGTGTCAAGCCACCGAGATCCTGTACCGCGATCCCGTAACTTTTTAACAGCATGCGCGCGCTCGATTCGGCTTCGACCGCGTTCATTTTTTTTCCACTGCGAAGCGTAACGAGATCTTTGCGTGCGCTCACCGCCGGATCAATGCTGATGTTCATTTTGAGTGCTGTCGCGTACACCACCTGAATAAATGCCGGCAGCGGAATCTGATCAAAGTTAAGCGTGATGTCGGCAACACCATCTGCCGGTGGCGCGGTGACTACGGCCGGCTTGGCCGGTGACGTTTGCATGGGCGGCGCCGGCGTATTGGTGATCTCGGTGATGCGCTGTTGCTTTGCGAGATCAACGATGGCGTCGGCTGTTCTTGCATCGGTACGGCCGGGCAAATCCAGCTTTTCCGGAATGACAGGCCCGCTTGCACAGCCCGTGAGCAACATCGCAAAGGCGAGCACATTTACCGTCTTGCAACGATGCAGACGGTTAGGGAGCGTCGTATGGGAATTGTCTGTTTTTATCATGTCTGTCGTGTCCAAGCCTTACCAAACGATTGGAATTGTTTGTCCGCTCAACGGTAAAAAGCGCCGCTTGCCGGACAACGTAACGCACACACCACTTTCACGAACTTCTGCGATCGGTGTGCCGTCGGGAAATTTCTCACCCGCCTTGAGCGGCAACAGTCGTTCGTCGCCGAACTGAATCACCACCACGCGATCGCGTGCCTGCCCGGCAACACCGGCAATCCGCCATTGCGCTGCGCGATCATCCGCGGTTGCAATGGCATCTGCCTGCCCGCCCCACATGCTGGTTTTTTGCAGGTTGGCTGCCAGGACGATGGGATCAATTGTTGTCGGAATGCGCGGGACCGCCCAACCCTGGTCGCGGTTTGCCGCAGCACCTGGCCGGGGTGAGGGGGTGGGCGCAATCACGACAATAACAGCAGTCGATGCGACTGAAAGCCAAAGCCAGCGCTTGAAAATAACGTTCATTTTGTTTTTTCCTGCGCCACCGCTGCCGCCGGTGGCGTCGCAGACACCACGCGCCCACCTTTTAGCGCATAGCCAGCCAACTCAACATCCGCAATTGACGCTTGACCAAACCCGGACGCCCGAATGGTCATGGATTCGATCACAACAGCCGCACGTTTTTCGCCGGAGGCTTTTGCCAGCGTACCAAGCCAGGTGTAAAAGCTGGATGGCCGGAATTCGACCTGAATACGCGCCCGCAGCGGCACGATATCGCCAACGTCGCCGGACAGCGGCGCATCAGTGGCCGGGGAGACGCGCATGGCGCGAACCACGATTCCTGCCGCGGCAAGGCTTTGGGAAATACGTTCCTGAAAAGCCGCTTGTGATAGACCGATGCTGCCGTCGCGCCAGAGCAATGATTCGTATTCGTTGACCGCGACGACCACATCTTGTGATCGTCTGAGCCAATCGGCGGAAGTCGCCGTCGCGCGCGCGCGCGCCAAACGTGACTCGGTGTTTTGCCACGTGCTGCGCTCAACTTCAGTTGCATCCTTCAGGCTCAAAATGCCATAGATCCAAACAATTGCAATTGTCGCGTAAACGCCATATCGAAGCCGGCTGTTTTCGCGCCATTCCTGGCGCATCTGCGCCGCCCGCAAATTGCCGCCGATCGGGTTCACTTTGTGGCTCCGCTGGTGGCGCCGACAGCTTGCGTGACGCTCGGGTTGCCGTTCGATGCGTCGGTCTGCGTCAATTGAGACGTTGACGAAATAATGCGCAAACTGACTGATGTGCGAGCGCCATCTGTGCTGACTTCAACGTCACGGATCGAACCGACTTTTTC
>JANOEV010000263.1:0-1791 GCA_031413695.1 Burkholderiales bacterium | reverse complement strand
GCGCAATACCACCCGCAGCGGTGTTCACCAGCGTGCCGGGAATGGCCGCCGCCGTACCGATGGCCACTGCTGCGGTGCCCATCATGGCGTGATGCAGCTTGCCCATCGACATCGCGCGCACCAGCACATCAATATTTGCCGTAGCGACCGGCTTGCCGCTGGATGAAATGTAGTCAACAGGTTTGGCCACGTACGCGACTTTCGGCGTGTGTTGGCGTTTCGCGGCTTCGTCGATGTGTTTGATAAGCCCCATACGCACCGCACCGTGAGCGCGGATCGATTCGAATTTCGCCAACGCTTTGGCGTCGCTATTGATCGCATCCTGCAATTCGGTGCCGGTGTAGCCGATGGCTTCGGCATTGACGAATATGGTCGGGATGCCGGCGTTGATCATCGTAACTTTTAGCGTGCCGATGCCCGGCACATCTAGATCATCGACCAGATTGCCGGTAGGGAACATCGAGCCGCCCGCGCCTTCCTCCTCAGCTGCCGGATCCATAAATTCCAGCTGTACCTCGGCCGCGGGAAAAGCGACACCATCGAGTTCAAAATCGCCGGTCTCCTGCACCTGACCATTGGTGACAGGGACATGCGACACAATTGTCTTGCCGATGTTGGCCTGCCAGATGCGTACCACCGCGATGCCGTTGTGCGGGAGTCGCGAAGCATCGATCAATCCATTGCTGATGGCATAGGGCCCCACCGCCGCGCTGAGGTTGCCACAATTGCCGCTCCAGTCGACAAAGGCGCTGTCGATGGAAACCTGGCCGAACAGGTAATCGACATCGTGATCCGCGCGACTACTTTTGGACAGGATGACCGTCTTGCTGGTGCTGGATGTCGCCGCACCCATGCCGTCGATCTGCTTGCCATACGGATCGGGGCTGCCGATAACGCGCAGCAGCAGGGCGTCGCGCGCCGGGCCTGCGACCTGTGCTGCCACGGGGAGATCCTGCAGGCGAAAGAACACACCCTTGCTGGTGCCGCCGCGCATATAAGTGGCGGGGATTTTGATTTGCGGGGCGTGGGTCATGTTTACCTGTGACGACTTGGTTATGCGTTGATCGGACCAATGCGGCTTCTACTTTGGTGACGCCTATGCAGCCTTCGCCGATTCAAGAAAATCATTGGCAAAGCGCTGCAGCACACCGCCCGCCTCGTAGACGGAAATTTCTTCTGCTGTATCGAGGCGGCAGGTGACCGGCACATTGATTTGTTCACCGTTCTTGCGCGTGATGACGAGCGTCAGCGTTGCACGCGGCGTTCGTTCGCCGATGACGTCAAACGTCTCGCTGCCGTCAATGGCCAGCGTCTTGCGATTGGTGCCCGTCTCGAATTCCAGCGGTAACACGCCCATGCCAATCAGGTTGGTGCGGTGGATGCGCTCGAACCCTTCAGCGACGATTGCTTCCACGCCCGCGAGACGCACGCCCTTGGCTGCCCAGTCGCGAGAGGAACCTTGCCCGTAGTCGGCGCCAGCGATGATGATGAGAGGCTGCTTCCTGTTCATGTAGGTTTTTATCGCCTCCCACATGCGCATGACCTTACCTTCAGGCTCAACGCGCGTCAGCGATCCTCTTTTCACGACGCCATCCACGCTGGCCATTTCATTCACCAATTGCGGATTGGCGAACGTTGCGCGTTGCGCAGTGAGATGGTCGCCGCGGTGGGTGGCATAGGAATTGAAGTCTTCTTCTGGTACGCCCATCTTCGTCAGATATTCGCCTGCTGCACTATTGGCCATGATTGCGTTCGAGGGCGACAGATGATCGGTGGTGATATTGTCCGGCA
>JANOEV010000262.1:0-4875 GCA_031413695.1 Burkholderiales bacterium | reverse complement strand
TGTTGCGCACCGGCTTTCCACCATCGAAAACGCCACGCGCATTGTGGTTCTCGAAACGGGACGTATCGTCGAGGTCGGACCGCACCGTGATTTGCTTGCCGCAAATGGCCTCTACGCAAGTTTGTACCGGATGCAGTTTGCCGGGACCTAGGCTCGCTGCGGGCGCACGAAATTTTGTTTATAAAGTCTAATAGCGGCGGGCATTTTGCGGCATAAATGCCGCAAACACCCTGTCGTTGCTGGTGTTTGCCAGTTGATCTTTCTTGATCAGTCAGGGTGTTTCTGTGTGCGCCGGTCCGCCATCTTTTGCCGGCCACTGCGTCACCGCCAATAGCATTCCCACCAGCGCGCCGAATAACAGCACGGCGTGGCGAGAGAAAAAATCGTCCGTCATATTGCGTAGAAAAAATCCGCCAACCAGCATCAGACCGCAGGTGGAAATTGCGCGCGAAACCGGCACATCATGGCACCTTTGCCAGAATGCCTGCACCAAACTCGCGAACATCAGCAACAACGCCATTGCACCGGGAATGCCGATTTGAATGGCGTAATTCAAGACGATGTTGTGTGCCTGTCGAAAAGCGGCCTTGAAGCCCGGATCAACAAATTGCCTTGTCAATGCGTCGTGGGATGATTGAAGGGCATAACCATGCCCGGCCAGCGGCCGTTCCGCAATCGCCTGCCATGCGGCGCGCCAAATGATTTGACGGTCATCTTGTTGCAATATCGAAATGGCGTCGACTTTTGCGTCGGGAAATTGGGCGGCACGCGAACCGGATGCCAGATAGAACATCAGCGCGGCAAGTATCAGCCCGCCGGCCAACAACAATCGGCGCATTGGATTGCCATCAACAGCGCGCAGTTGCAGCAGCATGTAGATTGCAAACATCAGGCCGAAACAGATCCACGCGATTCGATTCGCGCTGAACCATGCCGCAAGTATCAGCGCTGCCAACGCAACGAAGCCAAGCGCACGCGCAAACACCGGCTTCGGCCATGTTACCAACCACGCAAGCGGCAGGATGCTTGCGAGCAACACAGTCCAACTCGCAATCCAGCCAACATGCACATACTGCGGCACGTGCGCGCTGTTGGTTGGCTGGAACGGATCCGCGATAACCATGGCAGTGAGGATCAGCAATCCAGCCAGCAAGGCCAGTAGAATGACCCTGAGCTGCTTTATGCCGACGCACAAGTTGTAGCAGATGAGGCCGGCAAGCAATGGTGTGAGCACGTCACCCCGCCAGGATTCGAGGCTGGTGATCGGATCGCTGCTGGTGACGGCGTAGGCGAAAACCGTGAGCACCCAAATTAGCATGCCTGTGCGCAGAAACTGCCCGCCGGGAAACGCAATCGTGCGGTGCTTGGTTTGCCACCAGATAAACAGCAGCAGCAAGAGCGCCGCGACGAAACAGGCCGCCCGTAAGCCAGCACTACCGCGGAATGGTGCCACGAATAGCGCAACGGCGGCCAACGCGACTGCAAACCCAACGAGTCGCGGGAATCGTTGCAGCGCCTCGTGACGGTCGCCGACTTTGATTAGCTGGATTTGTGCCGTCGTCACTTGGAGGGCGCCCTGCCGGACGGCAATAGACCGGATTGCTTCAACCAGATGGCGACCACCTGCCGCTTACGCTTGAAATTTAGCGCGTCGCGCCAAAGCCCCTGCGCAAATTTGTTTGTCCGGCAGAACGCAATCACCTCGCGGCGATTATCGTTTGACTGCAATTGCTTCGACAGTTCAAACACCTGCAGCGCCTGGCCAACCACTTCTCCGCGAAGCAATGCCAGTGTTGAAGGTCGGGCCGGGTTTGCCATGTTGATGCGCTGGTTCATTTCCTGTAACTGCCGGACAACGGTAAAATAGCTCTTGATCCGCCGCATCAGCCGCGCGTCGTCGTTGCCACCGGTCGTCGACGCGGTATTGAGTCGATATCGGTAGGCAACCACATCGACGTACTGAAGTCGTGGCGCACGTAACGTGACCTCGGTCACCCACGCCACATCTTCGTGTGAAATGCCCGGGGCAAAGGTCAGGGCAATTGCCTGCAAATAGTCGCGCCGGCACCAATGCAGCCAGACAAAATGGCGCAGCTCCTTTTGTGTCAATAACGTCGCAAGCCAATTTTCACCGCTGACGGGACCGGTTGGTTTAGCAAGCTGATAAATGTGCCCCCCGCCACTGGCATCACCAAACCGCTCGCCGTTAAACGTGATAACTTCCGCGCCATGTTTGGCGGCGGCGTGCAGGGCGTCGATGGCGGAGGCAACAATCAAATCGTCGGCATCGACAAACCAGACGTATTCGCCGCGCGCCGCCTGCAGGCCCCGGTTGCGCGCCACCGCCACGCCGGCGTTGGCTTGCGGAATAATGCGCAGCCGTCGCTCATGAGCGGCAAAGGCAGTCAACGTTTGCAGACTTTGATCCGTCGAGCCGTCGTCAATGGCGACGAACTCGATGTCCGGCGCAATAGTCGCGGCGAGGCTGTCAAGCAATGCTTGCAAATAGTCACCGGCGTTGAATACCGGAATGATGATGCTCAGGCGCATGGGGCTGGGGTGGGTGAATGTCAGTAAGGGCGGCGCGCAACACAACAGGACGCTGTTGCGCGCAAACATTATCACGATGATACGTGGCAATGACCGGCTATGCTATTCTGCCGCCCATGCTGCCTGCGCCACCAACCGCCATCGACACACTTACCATCTCAATCGTGGTGTTTCGATCCGATGAGGCGTGGTTCAGGCAGACGGTTGTTGCACTCGCCGGCGCAATCCAACACGCAATCGACAACGCGCAACTGCGTTCGGCACATTTGGTGGTGGTTGACAACGACCCGGCCGACGACGACCGCTACACGAATATTGTCGGGGAGGTATTGGCGTATGTACCGGCGGACCTGGCCGGGCGAATGACCCATGCCACGGTCAAGCCCGGTAAAAATCTCGGCTATGGCGCGGCCAACAATCTGGCGTTGGGCAATACCAGCGTCCAAGTCGCCGGATGTGTGCTGGTGCTGAACCCGGACGTGGTGCTGGCCGCCGATGCCATCTCATCAGCAATTTTGCATTTTAATGAACATCCGGAATGTGGCATGGTGACGCCGGTGGCGACATTTCCGGATGGCGCGCCACAATATCTCGTCAAGGCCATGCCGTCGGTTTTGACGCTGGCGCTGCGCGGCTTCGCGCCGGCATGGCTGAAGTCGATGTTTGCCGCGCGCCTTGCCGCCTACGATCGAATGGAGACGGCGTTTGATGCGCCGCTCTTACAATGCGAGATTGTCTCGGGTTGCGCCATGTTTATTCGTGGCGATGTATGGAAAACGCTCGGCGGGTTCGACGAACGTTTCTTTTTATATTTTGAAGATTTTGATTTGAGCAAACGTGTTGCCGCGATGACCGGTATCGACCGCGTCGCAACGTGCAGGATTGTTCATGCCGGTGGCAACGCCGCAGGCAAGGGCGGTGGCCATATATGGTTGTTTGTCCGCTCGGCGGTGCGCTTCTTCAACAAACACGGCTGGCGCTGGTAGACACCGATCGCCGCCGGCATCCTATTTGGCCGCCACTGGCGCAGTTTGTTTCGGGATCAAATGTTCAAGCGCCGGTAGTTTCTTGCGCAATTCCTCGTTCACATCGCGCGCCTCATCGCTGTTGGCAATGACTGTCGGCGTAATCAGCACCACCAATTCGGTGCGGTTGTTGCGGAAAGTCTGGGTGCCGAACAAACCGCCAATGATGGGAATCTTGGACAATAGCGGCACACCCGAGGTCCCTGAGCCGCGATCATTTTGAATCAGGCCGGCCAGCACCATCGTCTCGCCGCTGCCGACATTGACCGTGGTCTGCGCCTTGCGGGTGTTGATCGGCGGATTGCTGCCCGACGTTGCGCCGGCCGAACTGACTTCCTGATTGACGTCGAGCGTGACCCGGCCACCGGCGTTGATGCGCGGCGTTACGGTCAGCAGCACACCGGTATCGATATATTGCCGCGACGTCACCGTGCTGCCGCCGGTTGAGGTGGTCGAACCGGTATCGACCGAAATACGTGTGCCGACATTCACGGTACCCTTGGCATTATCAAGAATCAGCAGTTTTGGTGCCGACTCTACCCGCGCGCGCCCATCCTGCCCGAGCGCCTGCAACACGGCGCGAATATCCGTTCCAACCAGATTAATCAGTTGCAGCCCGCCGGTCGCCGGCACAATCGGTATCGACGTCCCCGGAACATTTCCGCGTGGATCGGTTGCACCACCCAAGCCGGGTAGCTGTGGTAGCGCGCGCGGCAAAATGCCGCCCTCGCCGCCGGGGTTGCGCAGTGCGCCGACCGTATTGTTGCGGGCATTGATAAACCACTCGATACCAAACTTCAGTTCGTCGGTGAGGGTGACTTCGGCGACAAGCACCTCGACCAATACCTGACGGCGCGGCACGTCGAGTTGCCGCAATGCCGAGCGGATGGTTTCAAAGTCCGCCGGTGACGCCAGTATCAACAGTGAGTTGTTATCATCATCGGCGATGATGCGGGTGTCTTTGGAAACGGCGGCACCACTCGACTGAAACAGATTTGAGATCAACGCACCAAATGCACCGCCGGGTTGCTGCCCACCGGGGCCCTGCGCACGAATGGGCGTCAGTTCAATTTCCGTATCCTGAATGAACACATGATTCATGATGTGCAGCATGGCGCTTTTCTCCGCGGATTACGCTCTTCCAATCCGGCCTGCGATGGGTTTTCTTTCGAAATCAGGGTAAAAATCCTGCCACATGCGTTCGCAGTAAGCCTGCAGATTTTCTGCCTTGATGGCGTGCTCCTTCAGGGGATCGCTGAAGGGTGACAGCAGCATATTCGCCAGAAATGCAAAAGCCGTG
>JANOEV010000261.1:0-5844 GCA_031413695.1 Burkholderiales bacterium | reverse complement strand
GCCGGCAAGATGTTTTGCGTCGCCGGCCTGGATGGCCCGCTGACCGTTTCGTTCAAGGTGAAAGTTGAGGAGTTCGACGAACTGGCCAACTCGCCCGGGATGCGCCCACGGATATGAAGGCCAGGGGCCGGAACATTCGTCGGCGCGACTGGAACGATTCCTGCAACTGTGCGCGGAACACAATATCCAGGTGGTGGTGCCGTCGACCGCATCACAGCTGTATCACATGATCCGACGCCAGGCGCTGAGACCGGCGCGCAAGCCATTGATTGTCATGATGCCAAAATCATTGCTGCGCAAGAAAGAGGCGACGTCGTCAATGGCGGATTTGGCAGATGGCAAGTTTGAGGTGGTGATCGGTGAAACGACAAAACTTAATGCCAAGAAAGTGAAGCGTGTGGTTGTGTGTTCCGGCAAGGTTTATTACGACATCGTCGCTGAACGTGAAAAGCGCGCATTGGACGACACTGCCGTTATTCGCGTCGAACAGCTTTATCCGTTTCCACATGAAGAATTCGCCGCACAGATTGCGTTGTATCCAAACGCGAAGTCGGTGGTTTGGACTCAGGAAGAACCTGAGAATCAAGGCGCGTGGCACCGCATCCAGCATTATCTGCTGCGCAATATGCGTGCCGAGCAACGGCTCGGTTATGCCGGACGCAAATCATCCGCATCACCGGCGGTGGGTTATTTGTCCAAACACAACGAGCAACAAAAAGAATTGGTCGATACCGCGCTTTCACCGGAAACGGCCGCAAAAAAATAGTTATGCGGATGGTAGGTTTAAAAACAAATCTATCGTCTATGCTCTAACAAAGGAAAAAACATGCAAATTGAAGTCAAAGTGCCGCAGTTGTCCGAATCCGTTGCCGAGGCAACGCTGGTCGCATGGCACAAAAAGGCCGGCCAGGCCGTCAAGCGGGATGAGAATCTGATCGACATCGAAACCGACAAGGTGGTGATGGAGCTGCCGGCACCGGCGGACGGCGTGATTGTGAAGGTACTTGTTGCCGATGGTGCAACCGTGACTTCAGGGCAGGTCATCGCCATGCTCGATACCGCCGCCGCGGCAAGTGTGGCTGCAACAGCCCCTGCGACAGCTGCAGCGCCAACAGCATCTGTCGCCGCGGCAGCGGCGCCTGCCGCCCCAACAGGCGCGATCATGAGCCCGGCGGGCGCTAAAATCGCCGCCGAAAATAATGTGTCCGATATTGCCGGAACCGGCCGCGGTGGGCGGGTCACCAAAGAAGACGTCGTCAATAAAGTGGCCGGCGGGACAACGACGGCAGCCAAGGTGGCGCCGGTTGTGATGGCGGCCCTGCCGCAGGGCGATCGCGCCGAGCAGCGCGTGCCGATGTCGAGACTGCGCGCACGGATTGCCGAACGACTGCTGCAGTCGCAGGCGACCGCCGCGATCCTCACCACCTTTAATGAGGTGAACATGGGGCCGGTGATTGCATTGAGAAACACATACAAGGACAAGTTTGAGAAACAGCACGGCGTAAAGCTCGGGTTCATGTCGTTTTTTGTCAAGGCTGCAGTACACGCGCTCAAAAAGTATCCGGTGGTCAATGCATCGGTTGACGGCAACGACATTGTTTATCACGGCTATTATGATGTCGGCATTGCGGTTGGCACCGAGCGGGGCCTGGTGGTGCCAATCTTGCGCGACGCCGATCAAATGTCGATTGCCGACATCGAGAAGAAAATTGCCGAATTCGGCCAGAAGGCGAAAGACGGCAAGCTGACCATCGAAGATTTGACCGGTGGCACCTTTTCGATTTCGAACGGCGGCGTGTTTGGTTCGATGTTGTCGACGCCGATTATCAATCCACCGCAATCGGCAATCCTTGGGGTTCACGCCACCAAAGAGCGCCCGGTTGTTGAAAACGGCCAGATTGTAATCCGGCCGATGAATTACCTTGCGATGAGTTATGACCACCGCATCATCGATGGTCGCGAAGCAGTGCTTGCATTGGTGGCCATGAAGGATGCGTTGGAAGACCCGGCGCGCCTGCTGCTGGACATTTGATGACCCGGCATGGCGGCTGGTTGTTTTGCAACACGATCACGGGCCGGTTAACACGCTGATGGCGAGAAAAAAATTCAACGCCGCGACGTTGGTGACCAAGCTGGTGATGTTGGTGGCGGGGACCTTGCTGACCGGGCTGCTGGCGATTTTGTTCACACGATTTTTTGGCCAGCACGTTACGCCAAAAGTTGCGGTGCCGGTTGGCGTCGGTCTGGCGATTGCACTGACATTGTGGATGACGCAGTTGTTGAAACACCCGCCGTTTTTGTTGGCGAAAACATCGCCGTTGATTGCCGGTTTTTGTGCCGCGCTTGGTGTGCATGTCGCACGTATCTGGCTGACATAGTAAGAATTGCCTATTTTTGGAACGGAAGAAATCATGTCAAGTTCATTCGATGTTGTTGTCATTGGCGCGGGACCTGGTGGATATATTGCCGCCATACGCGCTGCGCAGTTGGGATTTTCGGTTGCCTGTATTGAAGGTTGGAAGAATCCAAAGGGCGAGTTGGCGCTTGGCGGAACCTGCCTCAACGTCGGCTGCATCCCGTCCAAGGCACTGCTTGAATCGTCTGAAAACGTCGAGAAGATCGAGCATAAATACAGTGATCACGGCATCACCGTTGCCGGGATGAAAGTCGACATCGGCAAAATGCAGGGACGCAAGGACGCCATCGTCGGCAAGATGACCAAGGGCATTGAGTTTTTGTTTCGAAAAAACAAAATCACCTGGGTCAAGGGATTCGGCAAATTTGCCGCCGCGCCAATGACGGCTGACGGCACGTATACGATTGAAATTTCCGGCAGCGGAAAAGCCGACGCGGTAGAGTCAATCAGCGGCAAACACGTCATCATTGCCACCGGTTCAAAAGCCCGACATTTGCCGGGCATTCCGGTCGACAACGTCAATATTTGCGACAACGAGGGCGCATTGTGCTTCCCGTCGGTACCAAAACGCCTGGGCGTGATCGGTGCCGGCGTGATCGGGCTCGAACTCGGCAGCGTCTGGCGGCGATTGGGTGCGGAGGTGACCGTGCTCGAGGCATTGCCGACATTTCTGGCGGTAACTGACGAGGCAATACAAAAGGAAGCGTGGAAGGTGTTCACCAAGGAGCAGGGACTGAACATCAAGCTCGGTGTGAAGATCGAAAAGGTGACCACTAAAAAAACGGCGATATCGATCGATTACATCGACGACAAGGGCCTTGCGCAAAAGCTCGAATGCGACAAATTGATTGTGTCAGTTGGCCGTGTGCCAAACACCGACGGTCTGGGTGCGGCCAATGTTGGACTCAAAGTGACCGACCGCGGCATGATTGAGGTTGACGATCACTGTGCCACCAATCTGCCGAATGTTTATGCCATTGGTGACGTTGTACGCGGACCGATGCTCGCCCACAAGGCCGAGGATGAAGGGGTGGCTGTGGCAGAACGCATCGCCGGGCAACAACCGCATATTGATTTCAACACCATCCCCTGGATTATTTACACCTCGCCGGAGGTTGCCTGGGTCGGCAAGACCGAGCAACAGTTGCGTGCCGAGGGGGTCGAGACAAAATCCGGGCAGTTTCCATTTATGGCCAATGGCCGTGCGCTGGGTCAGGGCGAAACCGGCGGTTTCGTAAAAATCATCGCCGACGCAAAAACGGACCGGATTCTTGGTGGACACATCATTCACGCGCATGCGTCCGAGCTGATTCAGGAGCTGGTGGTTGCCATGGAATTTAAAGCCGCCAGTGAAGATCTTGCACGCATTGTGCACGGCCATCCGACCCTGTCGGAAGCGGTTCGCGAGGCAGCGTTGGCAGTGGATAAACGTACGCTCAATATGTGATGCCGGTTTTCGCCGACAACGCAAAAATAGAAAAGCGCGAATTGCAAAAGTCGTTTAACCATAAGCGTTTACAGACAAAAATGCCTGAAAAAGCCCGTCAATGCTTGCATTTTGTTTTTGAAAGTGGTTGTGATGTTGCGCAATCCGATCCGCGCCAATGAACGCAATCGCTGAATCGCTTTCGGTCGGTGACGACGAAACCGCAGGCGCAGACAAGATCGAGGCCGGCTCGCCGCTGGAGTGGTATTGGAAGTTTTCGCAAAGCAACGATTTTGAGTCGGACCCGGCGCAACTGGCGGTATTGAATCATCTCGAGCGGCTGCACGGCGAAATTGAAAATTACCGCCAGTATCGTCAGGGCAAAATCAACCGGCTGGTGACAAATTTTGGCGGCGGAAAACGCCCGCCAAAGGGCATCTATATTTGGGGCGGCGTCGGCCGCGGCAAATCTCTGATGATGGATGCGTTTTACAACGTGTCGACGCTCAAGCGCAAACGCCGCGTGCATTTTCACGAATTTATGCGCGAGTTGCACGGGGAGATGCAAAAACACGCCGGCACCGAAGATCCGCTTGAACCGATCTCGACCAAAATCGCCAAACAACTGCGCCTGTTGTGTTTTGACGAATTTCACGTCTCTGACATTGCCGACGCCATGATTCTGGGCAGATTGCTCGAGTTGCTGATCGCCAAAGGTGTGGTGCTGGTGATGACCTCCAACTATGTGCCTGACGATCTGTATCCAAACGGCCTGCAACGTTCGCGTTTTCTGCCCGCCATCGAGCTGCTCAATAACGAGCTTGAGGTGATTGAAATCAGCGGTGTGCGCGACCACCGGCGGCGCATTCTTGAATCGATCCCGGTCTATCACACCACCGGCCGGTCTGACCCGTCGGGTGGTCATTCGTATGCCACGACGGCGGCTGATCAGGCGCTGGCAAGGGCGTTTGTGGCGATGTCAAAGGCGTCTTATGCCGAAGACGGTAATTTCATGGTCGGCGGCCGGCCGATGGCGTTTATCCGCCGGGCGAAAGGGGTGGTGTGGTTTGACTTTGCCGAACTCTGCGTCAAGCCGCGCAGTCAGGTTGACTATCTTGAAATCGCCAGCCAGTACCATACCGTGCTGGTGTCGAACATTCCACAAATGCATGCGAGGAGCCGTGCCGACGTGGTGCGGCGCTTTACCTGGCTGGTGGATGTCTTTTACGACCAACGCGTCAAGCTGATTTGTTCGGCGGCAGTCGACCCCGAATTGCTGGTGATTGATGAACGCACCAATCGCACGGCTGCGTCGGTGTCGGCTGGCGTCGACGCGGCATTGATGGTGTCGGCGGAGTTTGCGAGAACGGCGTCCAGATTGCGCGAAATGCAGTCAAAGGAGTATTTTTCGCGTAAACACGCGTCTGCTGACAACCCGCAGGTGATGCATTGAGTCGTTTTGCCGGGTCTGGGGGAATTGCCAGACCTGTCAACGCTTGTCCGACATCGATCGAAAGGGCTAGTACAATATTGGCAACCATGCGGATTTGATGCGTCAAGCAAGCTCAAGTGTCGGCATCGGTGGACAAAATTGCGTGATTGTTTTTTTTGAATCCCACACACAGGCGCCGAGTGTCAGTATGCCAAACGATAATGATCTGGATCTCGACTTCACCAAGCTGCTCGACCCGGCAAATAATGTTCCCGAGCCGACACCAACACCGCAGCAGGAAAAGGCGCTGAGCGACGAGGCGGTCATCGGTGAGTCAAAGTTAACCAGCAACGGTTTTTTTGTGCGCATCTTTCCGGATGCACCAAGCCGTCCGCCGGTCAACTCACCACCGATGGTGATGGTGGTTGAGGATGATGCCGTCACCGCAATGTTGCTCGAGCGTATTTTGCTGAATGCCGACTACCGTGTGGTACGAGCCGGCAACCGTGCCGAAATTGTTGCGGGCTTCAAGGCCAGGCCCGACCTGGTGCTGCTCGACGTATTGCTACC
>JANOEV010000260.1:0-5045 GCA_031413695.1 Burkholderiales bacterium | reverse complement strand
TTCTCGTCATCACCGACGACCAGGGCTACGGCGACCTCGCCTGCACCGGCAACCCCATCATCAAGACCCCGAACCTCGACGCCGTCCACGCGCAGAGCCTCCGCCTCGCGGACAACACACCTGTTCAATCTGGCGAAAAGTGATTGCGTGGTGTTTGCCGAACACACCTACGCGATGGCGATGTCACAATCGTGGCAGGAATTTTTCTGGATGCTGCAACGAATCCGCTATCGTGATGGCGTGATTGGTGTCACCACCCGTAACCACTACACCGAGACCGACTGGAATCCGCAAAATGCGTGGTTGGTCAAAGATATCAGCGCCACCCTGGCCGGTGACCGCACCGCCACCTACCCGCTCACTGTCGACCGCACCAATTTTTTCCGAACGCGGTACAAGATTGATCACGCCGTGCCGGTTGAAACGACGATTGAAACCTATGTACCAAAGGTTGATGTTGCCGGCATCGTCAACCAGTTGCAGGAAGGTGATTTTGTCAATGTCATCTCCGGCCAAAACGGCGGCTATTGGGCGTCACATGTCGGCATTGTGGTGCTCGGGCCAAATGGCGAACGCAATTTGTTGCACTCGGCCGAACCCGCCGTACGCGAAGAGTCGTTTGCCGCGTTCATCAACCGTACCACCGAGCGCGAATCCCGGCAGGCGGCGGCAGGCAAGCCCGGCAAGGCGCTGGCGGGATTCAAGTTTCTGCGCCTGAATGATGCACCGGTGGTACCGCCGATGGCGCCGCAGCCACGACCGTCGATCGCGCGCTAGTCAAACAGGCGCGCGCAGGTCAAATTGCGCCACCATCGCATAACGTTGTTACGACGTTGACGTGCGAAAATGGCGCTCGCCCTTTACTGTTCGAACGGTTCCCCCCCCATGTCCGCACCCGCCACCGCCATTTGGTTCACCCGCCCCACTCTCGAACAACTCAACCGCCCCGCGCCGACGTTGGATCGACATTTGGGCATCGAGTACATCGAAGTCGGAGACGCACACTTGAAGGCCACCATGCCGGTCGACCATCGCACCCATCAGCCGATGGGTGTGTTGCATGGTGGGGCATCGGTGGCGCTGGCCGAAACAATGGGTAGCGCCGGGGCATATCTGTGTGTTGATGCAAGCGCATTTAGCATCGTCGGGCTGGAGATCAACGCGAACCACGTGCGCGCGGTGCGTTCGGGACTTGTGACAGGTATTGCAAAACCGCTTCACATCGGTCGCAGCACGCAGATCTGGGAAATTCGCATCACGGACGAAGCCGACCGGCTGGTTTGTATCTCGCGCCTGACGGTCGCGGTGCTCGACAAACCTCCAAGCACGTCGAACCGCGCAAACCCCTAGAACGCTGCATCAACCCTTTATTGAGCGTCGCCTGCCTGTCTGATTGACCGATTGGCGAGGCCACCAACCATGCTGAATCGTTTTCTCAAACCTTACCGCGCATTTCTTGCGCTGCCCGATGTCCGGCAGACGCTGCTCGTTACCATTTTTTCACGCATGCCGGTCGGCATGCTCGGTTTTGCAATGGTGATGTTTCTGCGTGAATCACTCGGCAACTTCAAACTGGCCGGATCGGTGATCGGTGTTTACTTTATCGCCATGGCAGTGTCGTCACCGATCAAGGGGCGCATCATTGACCGTATCGGTCCGATGCTGCCACTCAAAGTATGCGGCGTGTTAGACCCGTTATTTTTCGCGTTGATGATTGCCGCAGTTTGGTTTGCACTGCCGATCTCGGTGGTGATTGTATGTGTGGCAATGATGGGTTTGTTTAGTACGCCAATCGCCACCCTGACCCGTGCAATCTGGCGGCACCGCTTTGATTCCGATGACAACCGTCGCATGGCGTTTTCGGTGGATTCGGTGCTGATGGAAATTAACTTCACACTCGGGCCCGCCGTGATCGGACTGGTGCTGGCGTTTTCGACACCAAAAGCCGCGATCATCGTCGCATGGCTGGCGGCGACGTCGTCGATTCTGATTTTTATGCGCAATCCCGGCCTCAAGTATTGGCAACAGGAGCCGCCGACCGAGCGACATTTGCTCGGCCCTTTGACCGAGGGCCGCCTCATCCTTATTTTTGTCATCCTGTTTGGCCTGGCAATGGCGTGCGGCATGTTGGAGGTCGGCTACCCCGCCTACACCACGTCTCTCGCGATGCCGGCATTTGCCGGCGTGTTACTGGCGGTTAATTCGTTTGGCAGCGCGATCGGCGGGGCGCTGTTTGGTGCGAGCAAATTGCGTCTGTCAATGGAGAAACAATTCGCCATATTGCTGGCGGTATTTGGTGTGCTGATGTGTCTGCATCTGGCGGTCGATGCAAAAGAGTCGCGTTATTTGTTCGCGTTGATGGCGTTTATCGCCGGCTGCGCAATCTCCCCGGCGTTCGCATTGCAGGCACTGCTGATCTCACGAATCGCGCCGGCAAAATATGCGACGGAAGCCTTCACCTGGTCAGGAACATTTATTGTGACCGGATTGGGTGCCGGGATGGCGATCGGTGGCGCGCTGTCGGAAATCTACTTTGTCAAGGCGCCGTTTGTCGCCGGCAGTGTGGTGTTGCTGGTGGCGGCAACGCTGGCGTTATTCTTGACGGCAAAACCGCATCGCGGCTAGTTGGATCACCAAAGGGCTGGATCCCAGCGTGCGACGTCGCGGTATGGCTACTGCACGCCTTCGTCCATGAATATTCCCGGCGGCAGCCCGACGGTTTCGATGCCCTCTTCGCGCAACGCCTGGGACTCCTCACCAGACACGCGGCCACGGATATTGCGGTGAGCCTCTTCGCCGTAATGCATCTTGCGCGCCGTCTCGGCGAAATTGTGACCGACGTTTTCGGTGTTGGCCAATACAAATTGTTTGAACTGGGTGAGCATGTGCGCCTGCAATCCGGGCACCATTGAAACGGGCAGTACGTCCTGGACGACGTTCGCCGCTGGCGGCGTGGGGCTCGCATCGTCGGCAACCGCAACCTCTGTGGCACCCATGTTCAGACGCGGCGCCGAAAGCTGCTTGATGATTTCTTTATCGCCGCAAATCGGGCACGCAACCATACTGCCGCCCGCTTGGCGTTCAAAATCATCGGCGGAGCGGAACCAGCCGTCGAAATAATGGTGTTGCGGACAGGAAAGGTTAAAAACAATCATTTTGATTTTGACTTGTGTCGGATGCCTGTTAATTTCAACGCGACAGCAGTGTTTTGGACAACATCATTTCGATGTAAATGTTGCGGCATATTGTTCGCGCAACAGCTTCTTCTGCACTTTGCCCATCGCATTGCGCGGCAAATCGTCGACCACAAATACCCGTTTGGGGACTTTGAAATTGGCGAGTTGTGCTTTTAAGGTGGCGATGATGGCGGGTTCTTCAAGGCCGGCACCGTTCTTTTTCACCACCACGGCTGCAACCGCCTCGCCAAAATCAGGGTGTGGCAAGCCGATCACGGCACTTTCGGCGATACCGTCCAGCCCGTCGAGCAACATCTCGATTTCTTTTGGATAGACGTTGTAGCCACCCGAAATGACCAAATCCTTCGAGCGTCCGACAATCGAAATGTAGCCATCGGCGCTGACCAAGCCCATGTCGCCGGTCTTGAAAAAGCCGTCGGCGGTAAACTCTTCGGCGGTCTTGTCCGGCATCTGCCAATAACCCGACAACACGTTCGGCCCCTTGACCTGGATATGTCCGATCTCGTTGGTTTTTGCCACTGTGCCGTCGTCGAGCGCAATTCGTACCGCAACGCCCGGCAGCGGGAAACCGACCGTGCCACCACGTCGTTCACCATGCAATGGGTTGGACGTGATCATGCCGGTCTCGGTCATGCCGTAACGCTCGAGAATATGGTGGCCGGTGCGCGCGGCGAATTCACTGAATGTTTCGGCCAGCATCGGTGCCGAGCCGGACACAAACAAACGCAAATGGGCGCAACACGCTGCATCAAATGACGATTCGGCGAGCAACCGCGTGTAATAAGTCGGCACACCCATAAAGACGGTGGCCCGTTTCATCGCGGCGATGGCGGCCTGCGCATCAAACCGTGTGTGAAAAATCATCCTGCCGCCATTAAGCAAAATCGTATTCAGTGCCACAAACAGGCCGTGCACATGGAATAACGGCAGTGTATGCAGCAGTACATCTTCCGGCTGAAAGCCCCACGCACGATGCAGGGTCAACGCATTCGACGAGAGATTCAAGTGCGTCAGCATTGCACCCTTACTGCGGCCGGTGGTGCCGGAGGTATACAAAATCGCCGCCAGATCGTCGTCACTGCGAGGGACAAACCCCTTCATTGGCGGGCAGTTTGCGGCATTTATGTCCCAATCGCCTCTCCCTGCCTGCACTTTACTTTCGGCATCCATCGTGAATCGATGGGCAATATTGAGTGATTGGCAAATCGGCGCGATCCAATCAGTGTCTTTGGGCGCATGGACAAATATCGTTGGCGTGGCATCGCCAAGAAAATAGCCAATCTCGCTTTCGCGATAGGCGCTGTTGAGTGGCAGATACACCACACCGGCACGCAAACACGCGAGGTACAGCAGCATCGATTCGACCGATTTTTCCACTTGCACGGCCACCCTGTCACCGGGAACCGCGCCCAGCGACTGGATCAAGCCGGCGTAACGCGCCGTGGTTTGATCAAGCTCGTCAAACGTGAGCGAGCGGCCGGTCTCGGTTTCGAGAAACGGCAGGCTCGTGTCAGTTGGAAAACGCGATTGGAAAAGTGCAAACAGATTCATGCTGGCGGTTTTTGGTTATTTTTTTGGTCGTTCTTTTTGTCGTTCTTCTAGATCAGGCCAATTTTAAGTTCGTGTTCGGCAACGCCCGCCTTTAAATAATCAGCGAAATCAGGTACCGCACCCGAAGCATCCCCCAAAATCGCGGCAATTGCCTTGCCGGGGAGCAATTGTATCTCCATCCCGTAGATCAGGTTGACTTCGCTGGACGGTGCGGCCAGGGCAACGTAACAGCCGCCACCCAATTTACCGAGCACGATGGTCTGTATTTTCACGCCGGCGCGTGCCAGTGCCAGCAAC
>JANOEV010000259.1:0-9376 GCA_031413695.1 Burkholderiales bacterium | reverse complement strand
AATTGGTGATGTTCATTATGCAACTCCCAAAAAACTACATGAATTCACAGCGAATGGTCGATGACACCTCATGCCGCGTGTAATCGTAGATATCGATGTTCGAATTGCTCTTGGAACTGGCCAGCTGTACCCGCAAATTGCAGCGATCCTGAAACCGCCAATTTGTGCCCAGTGTCAAATCGCCGAGGCGATCCCGTCCAAACTCGACGGTGGAGGCGCGTGCAAACGCACTATCGTCGCGCCGTTGCGATAAGCCGATTGCGGTAAAAATTGACAGTTTTTCGGACAAACTGAGCTGGCCATAGGCGCGCAGGCCTTCAACCTTTTTGGATTTATCGGTAATACCGTCGGCCAGTTTGCGCACCGCCTTGTCACGGGTGGCAAATGCAGTCAACTGCAACACCGGTGCGCGCGTGCCGCCGAAGGTGTTCAGCCAGGCGACACTGGCAATGGTCGAATCAAAATCTTCAACATTGTTTTTTGGGAAACGTGTCTGCCCGGCAAACAGGGCAAAACTGAGCTGTCTGGTCGGCTGCAGATTAAGCCGCCATTCGGCGCCACCGATCGCGCTGCGACGATCATTTTTTGGTTTCGGATCGCCCGGCGCGACGCCATCCTGCTGGAACGCGTTATACGAACTGTTCAAGCGAACCTGATGCGATCCACCGTCCCAAATCGCGCTGGCGCGCAACTCGGCCGCCACCGAGTTGAACTCGCCTTCTTTTTTGTAACCGCGACCACGCAGATCGCCACCGAGATAGGCGTTCCACTTGTCCGAAATTGGGAAGAGCGTATCGACGCCAACCGCGCCGCCTAAAAATGCCGCCTTGCGCTTGATCGAATTACCGGTGGCGTTAACGCCGACCAGATTAAACGCCTGTGCAACAGCAGTTGTAAAATCATTGGGCACGCCGGTCAGGTTGGAGTCGTAACCCAATGCCATTTCGCCCCAGACGCTGAGCATGCGCTTTGCCGCGCGGCGACGTTCGGCGATTGCCGCCAAATATTTTTCAATCGCCATCATTGCAACGGCGGGCGGATTAAGTGACTTTAGCTTGAGGAATGTCCCCTCGGATAGATCGAGCGAGCCGGCATTAAAATACGCGCGCGCCAGATCAAGCTGGGCGCCGGCATTATTGGGCTGCACCGCGAGCACACGTTCGAACGCGATGATGGCCTCGTCGATTCTGCCGCTGTCAAGCGCCGCGACACCGATCAAATAGTCAAATTCAACGTTGCCAATCAATTTATCCTGCTCGGCCACCAGCAACATATACGCCTGCTTGGCGTTCATCGCCGCCAACAACCGTTTGGCTTCGGCAAACAACGCCGGATTTGCCAATGTCGTACCCGACACAACAGCAAGCATGGTGGCAAGTGCGGCCAATCTGCCAAGCGCGCCAATCCGGATGGCGTTACGTCTTTTCGGTGCCGTTATTTTTTTCATGGGCATTTCCGTTGTTTTTGTTTGGGTAAGAATTGACTGCGGCGTTACGAGCTAAACATAGCGGGCAGCCGTCATTGTGAAAATTCGACACGACGCCGGATTTCTGGGCAACCCGCTGCAACACCGGTTTCCCACGTCCGCTTGATGTTAGTCCTGTCAAATGGCGTTGTAAACGACATCCATACCAAAACCAATCCAATACCGGTGGTTTTTGAACGCAACCCCGCATTCGGGGGATGCCAACACCGTCGTTTTCCACAAAAAGTGAAAAAACGCACACAGATTCAGTCAAATCGGGCTGTTTTTCACGAGGTTGCCTGCTGGCGATCATGCCAGCGGACAGCTGAGCAGGGCCCCGCGCGTCTTTTGCATTTTGCGCGGGATGCGACCTGAAGCGGCGGCGCATCCGGAATTGATGTCACCAATCTTTGAGAATTTCCCGAGCTGCGTTGTGTCCCTGAATGCCGGTGACACCGCCACCAGGGTACCGCCAGCGGACAGCTGAGCAGGGCCCCGCGCGCTTTTTTGCATTTTGCGCGGGATGCGACCTGAAGCGGCGGCGCATCCGGCATTAATGTCACCGATCTTTCAGAATTTCACGCGCGGCGTTGTGCCCCGGAATGCCGGTCACCCCGCAACCCGGATACTGCGAGCGGACAGGAATAGCAGGGGCCCCACAACATGGGGATGCGACCTGAAGCCGCAGGCGCATCCGAAATCGATGTCACCGATCTTTGAGAATTTCACGCGCGGCATTATGCCCCGGAATGCCGGTGACGCCACCTCCCGGATGCGTCCCGGAGCCGCATTGATACAGCCTGCGGATGGGGGTTCGATAGTCGCCGTAGCCCAAAATCGGGCGCGCCGAGAATAACTGGTCGAGAGACAAGTCACCGTGAAAAATATCGCCACCGATCAGGCCGAACTTGCGTTCGAGATCAAGCGGCGAATGAATTTGTGTGGCAATCACGTTGTCGCGGAAATTCGGCGCAAATCGATTCACCGTGTCGATCATCAGGTCGGCAACGGTTTCACGATGGTCATCCCACGAGTCGCCATTCGGCAAATTCGGGGCAACGTGTTGGCAAAACAAGCTGGCAACGTGTTGGCCCGCTGGCGCGAGTGAGTCATCGACAATCGACGGGATCAGGATTTCGACAATCGGCTGGCGCGACCAACCGTGCGTTTTTGCGTCGAAGTAGGCTTGTTCCATATACGCAAGCGACGGCGCCATGATGATGCCACTCGACAAGTGACTGCCAGACCCGGGCAGACAGGTAAATTGTGGCAATGCCGACAAGGCGACATTCATCCGAAAGGTTCCGGAGCCGCATTTATAGGCGTCGATACGCTGGCTGAATTCAGGCGCAACATCGTGCCGGGCGACCAATTTGCCAAACAACAATTTTGGATTGAGGTTTGAGACCACCCGTTTGGCCCGAATCACGTCACCATTTTTTAGCTGCACGCCGACGGCAATATTGTTTTCGACCAGCACCGTATTCACCGGCGCATCGAGCGTGATCTCGACGCCGCGTGCCACCGCTTCTTTTGCCATCGCCTGGGTGATCGCACCCATGCCGCCAATGGCGTGGCCCCAACTGCCCTGCTTGCCATTGACCTCGCCAAACACGTGATGCAACAGCACATAGGCGGAGCCCGGCGTAAAGGGGGAGGCAAAATTCCCCACCACACTATCAAAACCAAAACACGCCTTGATCGGTGCCGACTCAAAATACTGGTCGAGCACGTCACCCGCGCTTTTGGTGAACAGATCCAGCACGTCGCGCCGCCCAGCCATATCCAAAGCCTTGAAGCGTTTGCCGACTTTCCACGCTTGCAAAATATCGGCAATGCCACCACCGACATTTGGCGGGGTTTCGAGCAGCAGGTCCTTTAATACCGACGCGACCCGATCGAGCATGGCGTAGTAGCGCGGCAGGGTTTCGGCGTCGCGCGCTGAAAATTTGGCCACTTCAGCCTGGGTGGCTGCCAGCGAACCGCCGACCTTTAAATAGTCACCCGGCTGGTCGGACAACGGCAAAAAGTTGGCGAACGGACGTTCGACCACCCGCAAGCCATGCGCCACCAGCTTCAGATCACGAATGATTTTGGGGTTGAGCAGGCTGACGGTGTAACTCGCCGTTGAGTTGCGAAAGCCGGGATGAAATTCTTCGGTGACCGCGGCACCGCCGACAATCCCGCGCCGCTCGAGCACACGCACTTTCATGCCTCTGGCGGCGAGATAACACGCGCACACCAGTCCGTTGTGCCCGCCGCCGACAATAATCGCGTCAAGAATCTGCGTCATGAAATAATGTTGCTCTTAGAATGTGACAGCGATGATTATCAACCATGCCATCAACAAAATTATTTGCACTGCTGATTGTTTTTGCGCTGGTTGGCTGCGCAGGCGGTGTGGCCGAATACAACGGCGCCGACGCGCCGCGCTTTGTGGCATATCCGGCAGATCAGCGGCCGAAGGTCGCGCTGGTGCTCGGCGGTGGCGGCCCGCGCGGGTTTGCCCATATCGGCGTGCTGAAGGTACTCGAAGAAAACAGCATTAATGCCGATCTGGTGGTGGGGACCAGCATCGGCGCGATGTTCGGCGCGCTACACGCCAACGGCATGAAGGCCGCCGAAATGGAAAAACTCGCGCTTGAATTTGATGTGAAACGGTTTGTCGGCATTTCAACATCCGGATTGTCCGGTAACGGCAACGCGATCTATCAGTGGATTGGTGACCTGACCAACAACCGGCCGCTGGAAGCCATGAAGAAAAAAATGGCGGTGACGGTTTCACGCGTCAGCGACAATCAACTGGTCATTTTTAATGTCGGTGACACCGCCGCGGCGGTGCGCGCATCGAGCGCCATCCCGGCGCAATTCGCACCGGTAAAAATTCGCAACATCGCCTACCAGGATGGCGATGAATCGGCGCCGGTACCGATCAAGGCAGCCAAAAGTCTGGGCGCGCGGGTGGTGATCGCGGTTGATGTTTCGGCATATTTATCGGCAACGCCGCGCGAGGCGCCGTCCGCCTGGCAGCTACGTGATAAAAAACGCTCTGCGTTGGTGGCCGCCGAGGCGGCGTTTGCCGACGTGGTCATCCATCCCAATCTGGGCTATTACGCCGCCATCAGCCTCGACTACCGAAAAATGTGTATTGCCCGCGGCGAGGCAGCCGCACGTGCGGCACTGCCAAAAATTCGCGCCGCGTTAGCCGCCGCGGCGCTCGGGCATTAATGTGAAGTCAACATGCCGCGCACCAACGCGGCAAATTACTGCGCGACCTCTTTCATCACCTGCGTGATGTCAATGGTGCGTGCCTTTTGTTGAATGTCCAACATTCAACGAGTTTGTCAACTCAACAGTCAGCCAAAAAACAAACGTTTCAAGTAGCTACGGTTGTCAAAAAACAACCCACTTCACTTCATGCCACGAACTGTCGTCAGCGGCCAATAGAATTCCACTATTTCGTCGCAATATTAACCTGTATCAATGACGAATCCTTTGGTGATCTTGGGCCCCCAACAACTTGACGCTCCAACATTCTCGAAACTGAATCTGCAGCAATAAATGCATCTGCCCCAAGTTCAATACTTTCAAAAAGTTCAGACATTTCTTTCCCATCGAGGACGATGCAATGCAGAACTGCCCCGGAAACTCGCTTGGGATTGTCCCAACTATCAAAGATTAAGACTACGCACTCATGCGATGTCTTGTCGTTGACATCTTCCCTTGTCAGCTCTATCAACCGTGTTGTCAATGGCTGGTCGTTTCGAGGGCGCAAGGCTCCAAGGTCACCTTGAATTGCGCTCTTCTCCACTCCATCGTAACTAGGTCTCACAACGACCAACAACTGCGTAACGAAATAACGGCCGTGAGATCCCTCTTCCAATGGGTCGCAATCTAGCTGTGGTATCGACGTAGATTTCATTTTGAAATTGAATCCGCCCAATCCGCCAGCAGCCAGCACCATGACTTGCCCATGGGTAGAAATCAGAAGAGCTTTGGCATTTACTTCTTGATGTCTCGAAGCGTCTTGCCGGCACCCGGCAAGCATGATGCATATTGCACATTTAAATAATCTTGCAAATACAATTTTTTCTTGCGGTCGCAAATGATTTCATCCTATGTCATTTTTGTTGACGTATCGCGAAAGGCGTTATTCAGGCATTAATTATACATATGTATGTCAATTGTTGTTGAGTTTTTACTTTTGCAATGCTAATGTGCGATTCATATTGATTACTAAGGCCTATTTTGGTGGGACAAATAATGCGCGAATGCCCAACTTGCCACGTAAAAGGCGTTGAAGCACGTAGATTCACGCTGCTTCTAGAAGGTAAGCGACCAAGGTGCGCCAATTGTGGTGCGCAAGTTCGTAGACGTGGGGCCTTGCTACTCGCTCTCGGGTCGATTCCATGTGTCGCATTTTGGGCTTGGGTTACAGTCAGCCAGTCAGTGTCGCCGTATTTGTGGGGAGGGCTGGCAACATCGTTTGCATTGGGATTTTTGGTAGCAAGAATCGCCGATTCTGTCGTCGGGCTAAAGGCAGACGAGGACAATTGAGCTTTGTCAAATTAGATCAAAGGAGCATACGATGAAATCCAGAATTAAGTCATTTGTTTTTTTTGCTGCAATGCTCTTTCAGTGCATCCTTTCAACAGTAACCGCCCAAGACAGACCGGAAATCGTATCGCCGGGCGTGCAAAGTATTTCAAAGCTCCTCACATCCGCATCATTCAAACCGATCAACACTAGACGCATTTCTCTCCCAAATGATAGCTCCTGCTATGTTGATGTACTTTCTTTTGGCAACACGACTTCATTTAGATTTGGCGGCGGTGATTCGTAATTGATTACACGTGACGCCTTAGGGCGATTGGAATCCCAGACTATTAACGGCTCGGAAACGAGCCCTGTTTACGAAAATCAAACTAAGCAGGCAAGAGTAATTGGTATGCGGTCGTCGACAGGAGTGTTCATATCAATTGAAAGCGTTCGTGCAACCGAAAAACAACGCCGTGCAAATAAGGCAAAACGTACCAACGAGGAGGTACGCGCTTATACAAACCGGTTGCTTGAAAGAAAAATGTGTGTGTCAAGTCCAAAGCTCCAAGCAGTCGCCTTGTTTAAGAAAGTAGACTCCGAGGATTTCCCTGAAGAGTATTTGGATCCAACGTACTGGACGGAATACATCACTGTATACGCCACCACTCAATCCCCCGCATGCGACCGTAGCCTCTGCATGGAACAGGTTTCTCACGTTGACGTTATTGGCGGGTTAATTTGTGCCGCAGGCGCTGCGGTTGTTGCAACGCGCAACGCTGTTGCAGGCGGTATCGCTGGTGCCGCCTGTCTGACAGCCCTATTGTATATCCACTTTGAAACTTCAAACAATTGTGCAAATCCCCCATCAGGTTGGAATTGCGATTGACCAGATAGTTTGTCGGCAAACCTATTCCGAGATTCCCTTTACATAGGAGTTGGCTTAGCGACTTTCAAGCTGTTTGATGAGACAGTCAATGACCGCCAATCGAAGAACAGACTCAAGGACAGGCACGTTTTGAATGCTGGATATGCGCAGACACATTTCCTTGATAATCGTGATTGCATCGATACTTTCTGGTTGTGCGATGCAACTTTCCGACCGGGCCGCAAGGCTGGATGGTTATCTGATAATTTCCGTTGCTGATCAACGCATGGCGTACTTTATTAACGGTGTAATTCAGGAATCCTTCCCTATCTCGACGAGCAAGACAGGAGTAGGGGAAGAACTGGACTCCGACACAACACCGCGTGGTCTACATGAAATAGTTGAAAAAATCGGCGAGGACGCCCCCGTCGGTATGGTCTTCGAATCACGCATTCCAACTGGTGAAATTGTAGAAATCAATTCGCCGGGCCGGTGGCCAGTGGTGACCCGCATTCTCAGACTTGGCGGCCTCGAATCTCGAAATAAGAATACGTTTGATCGGCTTATTTACATCCATGGCTCACCAGTGGAGCATATGTTAGGTTCACCTGCTAGTGGCGGCTGCATACGAATGAAATCTGAACATATTGTTCCACTATTCAAACGCGTCAAAATTGGTACCAAGGTAGAAATCCGAGAGGAGCCAATGCCAATAGTCACAACTGCAGCGCGAATGGCCCATGCCCGCGACCTCAACCCATAGGCAATTGCGGCTAACAAAATGTATCGATTCGTCGTGCGGCGACGCCGAATTAATTTGAAATAAACTCACCCGCAGAAAAATCGATCGTCGTATTTTTGCCTCTGAAGAAATCTGCCCCAAGCGCCCCATCACTGTTAATCAATGTGCGCTTTTTATCGATCCCTATCGGTGATTTGATGAGAAGTGAATCAGACCCATTTTCACAACGAATGTTCTTGTATTCGATGAGTTCCATGGATTTCTTTCCCGCAAGGGTCGTAACGTCCGCTTGAAATCGTGATTTCTCCTTTAATTCTGCGTTCCGAGCAAAGTTCGAAGCAACAAACGACCGGTTTGCACCTGAGTCAATCTCGAAAATGACCTTCTGATTGTTCACTGCGCACACCGTAACTAGCTTGCCTAACCACCAAAGATTGCGAATCAATTTTGACTGGTTGGGTGTAGCGAATGTAATGGTGCCTTTGTTGCTATCAATATTTACCCTCAGGCGATTCAGCACGTCGGTGCCAAGCAAAAGCGCAAACTTTGGCTCAAGACTTTTTTCGGGCGTTGATGTCCCACGAGCAAAGCCAGGCCAGCGAAAATCGTCAAGCACAAGTACACTACTATTTTGAAAAATCGCGGCACCAAGATCCAGGCTCGCCTTCACAAGATTGGTGCCCACAAGATTGCCAAAGGAATCGCGCACTCTAGGGAGCGGCGCAATAGGTACTAGTTTGAATTCATTTACAGTAGCGGCATTGGTCGAGGAAATACCGGCGCCGAAATCAAGCGCCGCGATTATTTTCTTGCCGTTTAGCAACATCTCAAACGATGGGATTGTGCCCTGTGGCGACAGGTTCTTTACCGTTCGCTCTTGTATGTGCCGTAGAATCGGTGCGGGTAAAACTTTTCCCTGATTTAGTACCTCACGCCTCAGATTTTCGATGTAGGCGCGAAGGTATTGATCGAGATCGCCGGAAGACAACGCTCGCGATCTTTGGTGTGCCGTTGCATATTCACCAGATGCCGCCTGTTGAGCAATTGCGGCAACCTCTTGGAGGACAGCATTCCGACGAAGCGATTCTGCACCCCATTCCATTCGACGAAGTGCGTCGAGTGGTGCCAGATCGCATTCGGTGCACGGCAATACGCTGCTAGCAGGCGTGACAATCGTGCACGTACCTAGTGTGTACAAAATTAGCAGCCGCCAAACCCATGAGAAGCTAAATTTTGTTTTCATTTCACAGTCAGTTGAACAAACGCACTGATATCGAATTCGCTTCTTATCGGTTGCTAGCAACTTTTGAAACTAGTCTACGCAGCTGACCGTTCGAATGCGCATTCAACTTATCCGCCAAACGTCGTCATAACAAAGTCGCAGTCATGTTACTGCGCGACCTCCTTCATCACCTGCGTGATGTCAATGGTGCGGGCCTTTTGCTGAATGTCCGGCAGATAACGTGTTTGTAGTTGTTTGGCCTCACCCAGCACGCCCGAAAACGCTTGTTTGAGGGTATCGGTGCTGAGCGTGCGTCCACCGGCGTAGTATTGCTTGGCAACCTGTCCGAGCGCATAGGTGGTGGCAAACGAAAACGCCGAACCAGTGACCGCACTGCCGGCCGCTCGGCCGATGCCGCCGGCGACTTTGCCGAGCAATCCACCGATCAATTTACGACCGAATTGCTCAACATATTGCGAGGTCAGGCCGACACCAAGCGTTCCAAGAAAGTCCTTGATGTGGCCCTTGTCGAGCTCAAAACCG
>JANOEV010000258.1:0-15521 GCA_031413695.1 Burkholderiales bacterium | reverse complement strand
CGCTAAAACACCGTTTCCCAAATCTGGGCATCATTACAGATGTCGCGCTTGATCCGTATACCTCACACGGGCAGGATGGCGTGGTCGATGCACATGGCTACATTCTGAATGACGAAACCAATGCCATTTTACAACAGCAGGCGGTGATGCAGGCGAAGGCGGGCGTCGATATCGTCGCGCCGTCAGACATGATGGACGGGCGTATTGGCGAGATTCGCGCCGCGCTGGACGCAGAAGGTCAGATCCACACGGCCATCATGGCCTACGCGGCAAAATATGCGAGCGCCTTTTATGGTCCGTTTCGGGACGCGGTTGGCTCGGCAGGTAGTCTCGGTAAATCCGACAAGAAAAACTACCAAATGGATCCCGCAAATTCGGATGAGGCCTTACGTGAAATCGCCCTCGATTTGCAGGAAGGCGCCGACATGGTGATGGTCAAGCCCGGCATGCCCTATTTGGATATTGTTCGACGCGCAAAAGACACGTTTGCCGCGCCGACGTTTGTCTATCAAGTCTCGGGTGAATACGCCATGATCAAAGCAGCGGCGCAAAACGGCTGGCTTGACCATGAGGCGGTCATGATGGAATCGCTTGTTGCCTTCAAACGTGCCGGAGCGGACGGCATTCTTAGCTACTTTGCGCTTGAGGCGGCGCGCATTCTGCAACAAAAATAGTCATGCGCCAATACTTGGCTGCAATCGCCCTGATCGTGCGCGACTATGACGAGGCGATCGATTTTTACACTCGTGTGTTGGACTTTGACCTGCTCGAAAATACCGATATGTCTGCTACCCAGCCCGGCAAACGCTGGGTGCGTGTCCAACCAAAAGGAGCAATCGAAACGTGCTTTCTGCTGGCAAAAGCAGCCGACCCCAAACAAATTTCGAGCATCGGCAATCAATCCGGTGGCCGGGTTTTCCTGTTCCTGAATACGGATGATTTTTGGCGGGACTACCAGCTTATGACAGCGCGTGGCTTAAAGTGGGTGCGGCCACCGCGTGCCGAGGTATACGGCACGGTTGCCGTGTTTGAAGACCTTTACGGTAACAAATGGGATTTGATCGGGCCAAATGCGCCATCAGTCAGCGTCCAATAACTGGTCAGACTGAACGCATTACGCGTACCGTTGGGTGCCGTCAGGCCTGCTGCGCGCGCTTCAGCGTTTCGCGATAGGGGCGCAGCCCATACGCAAGAAACGCAATTGCGGCCAGATTCGCGACGGTACCAACAATTAACATCGACCACTTAAGCGCGAGGTCGTCCGCAAAAACATAGTCGGTGACGAGCGCGACCGCGGTTGGGCCGATACCCAGCCCAATCAAGTTGACGATGAACAAATAGACCGCCGCTGTCTGCCCGCGCATTTGGTTAGGAACGATTGCCAGAATGGCGGCAGGTGCGGCACCGAATGGCATACCCAACGCGAACACCGCGGGAACCATCAGTACAGCTGCCATTGCGCCGCTATTGGCCATCAAATAACCACCGCCAAGTGTGGCCGCGATCGCCGCAACAATGCCCATGCGCAGCGCGGCGTCGGGCTTGCCTTGTCTTAACCATCGATCGGTGATCCACCCGCCAAACAGAATGCCGAGGCAGCCAAATATCATCACGATCAAGCCATAAACAATACCCACTTGTGACGCTTCCCATTTAAACGTCCGGACAAAAAAACTCGGAATCCACGCGGAGGTGCCATACGAGCTAAACGCCAGCATGGCAAAACCAAGGTTGTGACACAACACGGTGCGCCGGTTTTGCCACAGGTAGCTCACGACGTCTCGAAACGGCACTGCACCGCCTGTTCCGCTGACGTCACCGCGCTGGGGTTCGCGCACCAGAAAGAAGATAAAACTAAAGACGATTCCGCTGACACCCAAGACCAAAAATACCAGTTGCCAGGGTCGGATCTCACCGATCAGCGGCAGGGTCACCGCGCCGGTCGCCATCGCGAACTTAATGACCAGCCCGCCGAGCAGAAACGCGATGCCCGAACCCAAAAAAATACCCATCGAATAAACGCTGATGGCTGTGGCGCGACGCTCTGGCGGAAAGTAATCCGCAATCATCGAATATGCCGCAGGCGAAAGCGTTGCTTCGCCGACGCCGACGCCGATGCGATACAGGAACAGTTGCCAGTAGGTCTGGGCAAGGCCGCAAAGTGCTGTCATGGCACTCCAGACCACCACCCCGGCGGCAATCAATCCGCGACGGCTACGGCTATCGGCGAGCCTGCCCATCGGAATGCCCAGGATCGTATAAAAAATCGCGAACGAAAACCCCATCAACAGGCTCATTTGTGTGTCATTGATACCAAGGTCACGTCGAATCGGTCCGACCAGCAAATTCATGATCTGTCGGTCAACAAATGACAACACATAGGCTCCCATGAGCACCGCGACGACGAACCATGGGTATGCCATCGATTTGGTGCCTGGCTGCGCGGGAATATTCAATTTGTTGGCGCTTACGTCAATGTTGGGGGCGGCCCATCAGCATCGTGCGATCCGGATTTGTGCCTGGCCGGGCGGGCTTTGTCTGACGATACAGTAGTTTGTCCTTGACGAAAAGAATGGTCGGGACGAGGCGAGGTGTTTTTTTTGTTCAAGATATCAAGGCATGCGCCGAAATAGAGGAAAACCCTTCGTAGTGTGGCATTGTCTGCCATGCCGATATCGGTATTTGCCATGATTAAACTCATTCCAACCCAGGACCTCAAGGTCGGCATGTACATCCATGATCTCAATTGTGACTGGATGGCGCATCCGTTTGCCTGGAGCAAGTTTAAAGTCGGTGAAGATAGCGAAATCACCAAAATTGCGTCCGCAGGGATTCGCGAAATCTATATCGATACCGCCCGTGGACTGGACGCCGCGCATGCGCCGACCACCGAGGAAGTGGGGCAGCAAATCCAAAACGATCTGGTGGCCTTGGCTGCCGAACCTTGCGCGCCGCAGCAGGTTGGTCACGGCGAAGAGATCGAACGTGCCCGCAACATTAAGCACCAGGCCGAACAAGCGGTGATACAGGCGATGCGCGACGTGCGGCTGGGCAAAGCACTTTTGATCGATTCGGTAGAGCCCGTAGTATCAAGTGTGACCTCATCTATATTGCGCAACAGTGGTGCATTGATCAGTCTGGTCGGCATCAAAGACAAAGATCTATACACGTTTCAACATTCGGTGGCGGTCTGCACTCTAATGGTTGCGTTCTGTCGCCACGAAGGCATGGATGATGAGGCGGTCCATCAGGCGGGCTTGGGCGGTCTGTTGCACGATATCGGCAAGACCCGCATGTCAAACGCGCTGTTGAATAAACCCGGCCGTTATACCAATGAAGAATTTGCCGTCATGCGCCGGCACCCCGAAGACGGGCACGCGATTCTGTCCGCCACCGACGCGATCGGGCCGACGCCGCTTGCAATCGCACTGCAGCATCATGAGCGCATGGATGGAAGCGGTTATCCGTTTAATTTGGGTGGCGCTCAAATCGAACGTGTCGCGCAAATGGCGGCGATTGTTGATGTTTATGACGCGATCACGGCCGATCGTTGTTATCACCTGGCGATACCACCGGCCGACGGACTGCGCAAGTTGATGGAGTGGAGCAAGTACCATTTAAGTCCGTATTACACGCAGTCGTTTGTGCGCTGCATCGGCATTTATCCAGTCGGTACGTTGGTTCGTTTGGAGAGCCAACGTCTGGCAATTGTGACCGAGCACAATGCAAAAGACCTGCTCAAGCCAAAGGTGAAGGTGATATTTGATGCCAAACGCAATCAGTACATTGCGCCGAAGGAAATTGATCTGGCGCGCTCCATGGGGCACGGCGGGGCAGACACGATTGTCGGTCATGAGTCCGCACGCAAATGGTTTATCGATCTATCGTATTTTCAATAGCCAACAGACAGACGGTTACGGTTCAATAAGCTTGACCATGTCGTCCGGACTCACGCCAAGCTTACTCAACGCAAAAGCCTCGGCGATTTCCCAGTCCCCGGTAATTCCCCGACCGGTGCGCAGCGCAACAATTTGATCAATCAACAGGCCAAAGGCAGCCAATTTGACCGGGGAGCCACGTAATTTCAGGGGTTCACCTGACGGCTTGGCAATTTCATGGTGGCAGAGAATGGCGATGGTGAGTGATTCAGGCACCCGCCACTCTTTTGCCAGGGCGTAGCCGACATGCGCGTGATTGGTTTGATGTTGCTGCTGTTCAAGTTTCAACGCCTCGTAGGCGCGCCCTTCACAATGCGCCTGCCAAACGGCGGCGTAATCCGGAAACCGGTTGATCATTACCGCCATGCCGCAATCGCGAAACACCATATACGTGGTGGCTTCGTCGGGGTTCAGGCCCGGTATGCGTCGCGCAATTTCGGCCGCTGTTTCGGTCAAGCGGGAGGACTCTTCCCAAAATTTGCGCATGACTGTGCCCGAACCTTCCGGGAAGGCCTGCCGAAATAGCAGCCTGGACAAAAGATTTGCAGTCGCGCGCAAGCCGATGATTGTTAATGCCTGCTGAATACTGCTGGTCGTGCGGGAAAGCCCGTAGGCCGGTGAGTTGACCGTCTTCAGAACCGCCGCGCTCATGGCGAGATCGCCGCTGACGAGTTGCACCAGCTTGTTCTGGTCGGCTTCGTCATCGTTGATCGCCTTGTGGAATTGGTCGAGCAACGCCGGGCAAGGCGGCAACTTTAGTTCGCGGGCAATCCGCTCCGCCTCGAGCTCGAGCTCAATGCCTTCTGGCGTGACGTTGCCGGCAAAGGCGATGGTCGGCTCGGTGCCGGAGTGAGCGTGGGTGGCATGCATGGCGTTAATGCTTCGCGCGAAGCGGGTCGTACGCAAAATTGCGTACTTGAATACTAACCATCACCGACAATGGTTGAATTGCCGAACAATCGTCAGTATCTCGGCCAATTCAATCGATTGGCAGACCGCGCGGCGTTACACGTGGCGCCCTAAATACAATGACTGGAAAACGCCAGTATCCAAAAGCCGAGCCCGCCAGTAGCTGCCAAGCCTGCGAGGCCGAATAGCCAGCGCCGTTGGGTAATGACACAAATCGCCGCAAGTGAAATGGCAATTTGAACGAGCGTCATTGCCTGGGCAAGTTTGTCGTGCGGATTCAGTGCGCTGTCAGATTTTTTGCCAGCATCCCTGGAAAGCTGCTCGAATTTCTCGGCTTCTTTCTTGATGCCGGCCTTTTCTTCCTTGTAGCGCGCAATCTCATCGGCGTATTTGGCCTTTTGTTCCGGGATGCTGGTGAGCGACTCGGCAAGTTCGGCCAGATTTTACTTGGTGCTTTTCCCCTGGTAGTACGACCATTGATTGGCCGCATCGGTCTTTTTGAGGACCACTTCATTCTTGAAAAGAAGCGCCTCGTTTTGGGTGTGCCCACCTTGGTAACTACCGATTGCACCGATGGTGGCAAGAATGGCCGTAAAGACAGCCACATACTGCGTGAGTCCATTGCCGCCGCCATGCGAAGCATGCTCGACCGCGTGATCGTGTGGTCCGTGAACGTGAAATTTTCCGCCCGACATCTGTCGATCCTCTTGGTCAATGACGTGGTTGATGCTTGCCTGCAAAAACGACCGGCAAGGATGATCTTTTCAAAAGCCTAATCTCCATAAGCTTTTTCAGTCACTTTTGTCTCAAATCCGCCGCCGAAACCAGACTTTCAGTTTCGCTTTCGCCGGCGTCAAATCGCCGGATTACCTCCGCCAATTGTGCCCGCTCGTGCCTGATGCTGTTGCGCGGATGTTTTGCCTGGCGCTCTGCATGGCTGTCGTAAAGTGTGATCTCAACCGGCGCATCGTCAAAAAAAATTTCGTAGGAATAGTCTGCCGCCGCACTGATTGGTTTGAAGCTTTTTTTTGCAGCGTGACGTTCCCGCCGATGTGAATGTTGGGCGCGGTGTTCGCGAATGTCGAACTCAACGTCTTCGCCCAGCAAAAATAGTTCGAACGATTTTGCCTCAACGCCGATCAACTCCAATTCAACTGCGCTGTATTCGTTGGCGGTACCGTTGAGCACACTACCCGTCAGCCACGGCTCAAAATGGGCCAGCCATTGCATGCTCTGGCAGGCGGCAATGCGCAGTGCTTGCAGCGCATGCAACTGCGTTTCGCCGGCAAACAAGGCGTGATATTCGCGCAGTGCCGCCTCGATTTCAACATTGTCTGGCAACGCGTCATGGCCCGTTGCGCCCAACGCTTTTGCCGCCTTGATCTTGGCGGCGTGGTAATCGCCCTGACCCTCATGAATGAGCCGTGCTGCGTTTCGCGCGACGGTGTGGCGCAACGTTGTCTGGCCGTGTGCAATATCCTCGATTCGGCGCGGCGGCGGGATTCCTGCCCGCTCAATATTGCGGTCAGCCGAGGTTGCAGCAAGGTCGGTGGTTAACGTCGATGCGGATGTCGCGCGCCGTCGTCGGGTCGGATGTGCGGGCATGTCCGGTCAGAAAATCTGGTTCTTGACTTCTTCTGACGGCTTGTTCGCTTCGCGCAGTGCGGCGGGCGCGTTGCCAATGTTTCCGGCATTTTCGGCGTAGACAAACTCGCTGAGTGGTGCGCCGTCTTTACCTTCGCCGCCAATGGCGACGCTGACAATTCCGTCAGGTGGCACAAAGTCGTTTTCCTTCACACCTTTCATCGAGCGCGCCATGTAATGCATCCAGATCGGCAACGCCGCCTGTCCACCAGTTTCGTTGTTGCCAAGATCGGCCGGATTATCGAAGCCTATCCAGGCAATGCCTACCTGGGTCGAACTGAAGCCGGCAAACCACGCATCGTAATGATCGTTGGTTGTGCCGGTTTTGCCGCCTAGATCGTTGCGTCCCAAACTCATGGCGCGTGCGCCGGTACCGTAACGCACCACGTCGCGCATCAGCGATGTCATGATGAAGGCATTGCGGGGGTCGATTACACGCTCGGCGGTCTTGACGGCGGATTCGTCGGTGGTGGCGCGCTCCGGCAACGCGGTAAACAGGACGGCCCCCTTGTCGTCAGTAATCTTGGTGATGAAATAGGGCTTGATGCGGAAACCGCCATTGATAAACACGCTATACGCGCCCGCCATTTGTAACGGCGTGGTCGAGCCGGCCCCTAACGCCATCGTCAGGTAGGCGGGGTGCTGTTTTGCGTCAAAACCGAAACGCGTAACGTAGTCTTGGGCATATTGCGGCGTTATCGCCTGCAAAATCCGGATCGACACCATGTTCTTTGATTTTGCCAGCGCCTGGCGCAAACGCATTGGTCCCTCATACTTGCCGTCGTAGTTTTTGGGCTCCCAAATTTGTCCGCCATTGCGACCGGGGTCAAAAACAATCGGTGCGTCGTTAATGATTGTCGCTGGCGTAAAGCCTTTCTCAAGCGCAGCGGAATACACAAATGGCTTGAATGAGGACCCCGGCTGGCGCATGGCCTGGGTGACGTGGTTGAACTTGTTTGCCGTGAAATCAAAGCCACCCGCCAGCGCCCTGACACCGCCATCGAGCGGATCGATCGCAACAAACCCCGCCTCAACTTTTGGTACCTGGACAATTGTCGCAGAACCTTTTTCATCCTGGCCGATCCTGATAATCGAGCCGCGCTTTAGTTTCGCCGGCCCGGCTTTTTCTGCCATTGAACGCGCGACAAATTTGAGGGCATCGCCTGTGAGCGTAATGATTTCAGCTTTCTTGGTGAGTGCAATCACTTGCTTGGCATCGATATCGGTAATAACAGCGGGCATCAGTTCGCCAACAATATCCCTTGTTGACAATGCGTCCTCAACCGCTTCTTCGATCTCATCCTTGTTGTTCTTGGCGTCGGGCAAATTAACAAATCCTTCGGGTCCACGGTAACCGTGCCGACGATCGTATTCAAGTACGCCCTTGCGCAACCCGGCAGTTGCCGACTCTTGGTCAGCCCGGCGAATCGTTGTATAGACCCGAATCCCGCTGACGTATGCCTTTTCACCATATTGTTCAAACACCTCTTGGCGCGCCATCTCGGCAACGTATTCAGCATTCACCGGATACATTGTGCGATCGCGGTTGAACTTCAATACTTCGGCGCGAGCAGCGGCAAGCTTGCCCTCGTCAAGAAAATTGAGCTCGCCCATGCGTCTGAGCACATATTGCTGCCGGAGTGTCGCGCGCTTCAGGTTGTTAAATGGGTTGTACAAAGATGGCGCTTTGGGTAGCCCTGCTAACATCGCGGCCTCGGCCGCACTAATTTGGCTGACATCTTTGTTGTAATAAACTCGACTGGCGGCCGCAAATCCATGTGCACGATTGCCGAGAAAAATATGATTTAAATAAATTTCGAAAATCTGGTCCTTAGACAGATTGGCCTCAATCTTATAAGCAAGTAACCACTCCGACATTTTGCGCGTGGGCGTTTGTTCGTTGGTTAGAAAGAAGTTTCGTGCGACCTGTTGGGTGATGGTCGACGCGCCGCCCTTGATCTTCCCCGATGCCAAAATTGCGCTGGCCGCTCGGGTCAGGCCGATATAGTCGACACCGCCGTGCTGGTAGAAGCGCTCGTCTTCGGCCGCCAATATGGCCTGTTTCATTACTTCAGGGAAATCACCAACCTTGACGAAGGAGCGTTTTTCCTCGCCAAACTCACCGATCAAATCCCCTTCCGTTGTAAACACCTTGAGTGGCAGTTTAGGGCGGTAATCGGTTACCGCATCGATTGAAGGCAGGTTTGGATACAGTAGCGCCAGCGTCAAGGCGACAACGCCAACAGCAGCCAAAATCAGCGAACCCAACAAAATCAGGGGGTAGAACCACCATCGAAGAACCATGAGTACTCGAATCCAAAAAGACGCCAATCATCGTGTCGGCGGGTTGATTATATCGGCACCCCCCTTACCGCAAATGCCCAAACATTGGTCAAAAGTGGCAGGATTCGGGCAATAGAACCACATGTGCCATAGGCAAAACCCCAACAACCCTTGCCGAAAATGGGTTCCTCAGCGTATATTTTGGCAGGCCACAAATGGGGTGTTTTTTAAGAAAATGCTTTACACGTCCGTTACTTGTTGCTAGGATTTAATGTAAATTGTATAAAGTTGTTTGTAATAAAGGCGGTTTAGTGCGCTGATTTAATGTTTGGTATGTCGTTTGGCGCGTGTTTTTTCAGGCTTGTCCTTGGCAACGCATTATAAAAAGTTCTAAATAGACTGTTTCGCGTCGGGCTAATACCCGCGTCCACACGAAGGCTTAACCTTCCATGCTTAAAGAAAAACTGGCGGATCAGTTTGAATTCCTTCGGGCAAAGACGCCGCCGCTGGTCGGGGTCGATATCAGTTCGTCTTTTATCAAGATGGTTGAAATTGTCGAGGCCGGAAAAGGCTTGTATCGTGTCGAACGGTATGTGATCGAGCCGTTACCGCGCGATACCGTATCAGACGGCAATATCGCCAATATTGAAGCTGCCGGTGAGGTGATGAAACGCGCCCACAAACAACTCGGCACACGGATAAAAAACATTGCGCTGGCGTTGCCGTCGGCTGCCGTCATTACCAAAAAAGTATTGTTGGCGGCAAATCAACGCGAAGAGGACATGGAGTTTCAGGTTCAATCTGAGGCCAACCAATACATCCCGTTCAGTCTCGACGAGGTCAATCTGGATTTTCAGGTCATTGGCCCCGCCCCAAACAGCGAAACAGAAGTCGAAGTGCTGATTGCGGCGTCGAGAAAAGAAAAAATCGAAGACCGTGTTGCCGTTGCCGAGGCCGCAGGATTAAAGACGATTGTCATGGATGTCGAGTCGTATGCCTCACTTGCAGCCTTTGACATGATCAAAGGCAATGCGACCGGTATCAAAGACAAGGACGTTACGGCGATTATCGATATTGGCGCGCAAACCACCCGCGTGACGGTGATGGCAGAAGACCAGCAGGTCTATTCGCGAGAACAACAACTTGGCGGATATCAACTGACCCAGGATATTTCGCGCCAGTTCGGTATGCCCGTCGAAGAAGCCGAGGTTGCCAAAAAAGCCGGCGGACTCCCGGAAAACTACGGCCCCGACGTACTGCATCCATTTAACGAAAAAATCGTTCTGGAAATTTCGCGGGCACTACAATTCTTTTTTACATCGACCCAGTTCAACAAGGTCGATCATATTGTTTTGTGCGGTGGTTGCGCGATGCTCGACGGACTTGAAGACATGGTTGCTCAACGCACCCAGGTGCATACCGTGGTGGCAAACCCGTTTGCCAACATGGCACTTTCGTCAAAAATCAAACCACGCCAGTTGACCGTCGATGCGCCGGCGCTCATGATTGCCTGTGGCCTTGCGATGCGGAGGTTTGACCCTTCATGATTCGCGTAAATCTACTCCCGCATCGCGAAGTCCGCCGCAAGGCGCGACAGCAACAGTTCGCAATTCTCGCCGGTCTAACAGCGGTGATGGCGCTTGCCATTGTCGGTCTGTTGTGGACGGTGTTTGCCGCGCAGGTCGACAACCAGAAAGGCCGAAACCGGTACTTAGGCGACGAAATTGCAAAGCTGGACAAACAAATTGAAGAAATCCGCAAGATTCGCGAAGAAACGGCTTCATTGCTTGCCAAAAAGCAGGTGGTCGAAGGGCTCCAGCTGAATCGCTCAGAACCGGTTCAGTTATTGGATCAAATGCTGAGGCAGCTGCCTGAAGGCCTGTATTTGAAGTCAATCAAGCAGACAGGCAACAAGATCAATGTGACCGGTTACACACAATCGCAGGCGCGTGTATCGGCCTTCATGCGCAACATAGAAGCATCGCCTTTCTTGGAAAACCCCAACCTGATTGAAATCAAAGCCGTTACGGTAAATCAGGTTCGTGCCAACGAGTTCAACCTCGACTTCTTCGTCAAACGGGCCAAAGCCGACGGCGCCAAGGGCGGTGTGCCTGGAAAACCCGCGCCAGGTGGGCCGGCCAAGGCCGCGGAGAAAAAAGCATGAACGCGCTGAATAAATGGATTGAGGAACTCAAACAGCTTGACCCGAAAAACCCGGGAAATTGGCCGTGGCTTTTTAAGGTCGGCGCATTTATCCTACTGTTTGCAGGTATTTTTGTCGGCGCATGGTTTTTGCTGTTCGACGCACAACGCGCCGAGCTCGACAAAGAAGAGAAAAAAGAAACCGACCTTAAGACGACTTTTCTGGAAAAGAAGAAACTCGCGGTTAATCTCGAGGCCTACCAACAACAGCGGGCCGATATCGAGCAGTCGTTTGGCGCGCTGTTGAAACAATTGCCGACCAAGTCTGAGATCGAGGCGCTCATTATTGATATCAACTCTGCCGGGTTGGGGCGTGGGTTGCAATTCGAGCTTTTTAAGCCGGCACAGAATGAGGTATTTACCGAGTTCTACGCAGAGAAGCCGGTCGACCTCAAGGTGACCGGCAATTATCACGATCTTGGGGCATTCGCCAGTGACGTGTCGAAACTGCCTCGTATTGTGCTGCTCAATGAATTAAAAATCGAAAATATGCGCGATGGGTTATTGTCGATGGAGGCAAAGGCCAAGACCTACCGCTATCTCGACCCTGAAGAAATCGCCTCGCAACGCAAGACGGCAGCAGGTGCCAAAGCCGGCGCGGCCAAAGCGGGAGGCAAATAGTCATGCGCATCCCGCTTCCTAGAGTCGTTTCGACGTTGTTGCCGCTGCTGATTCTTGCGGGTTGCGGCGAGGGATTTTCAGACTTGAGAACCTTTGTCAAAGAGTCTGAAAAAAATGTCCCGCGTAAAATCGAGGCGTTGCCGCAGGTCAAGCCGTTTACGCCGTTTGCTTATGAGGGCTTTGATCTGCCCGATCCGTTTAAGCCGCGCAAATTGGCCATCAAACAAGACAACGCGGGGGCAAACGCGCCGGACTTGAACCGGCGCAAAGAGCCGCTGGAAGTTTTTTCGCTGGAGCAACTGAAGTTTGTAGGCACATTGACACAAGCGGGTTCCACTTATGCACTTGTGCGCGCAGAAAAAACCGTCTATCGCGTTAAAAAAGGCAACTATCTCGGTCAGAACTTTGGCTTGATCGTCGATATAACAGATTCCGAAATCAAACTTAAAGAAATCGTGCAAGACACGGCGGGCGACTGGGCAGAACGTGAAAGCGTACTGCCGTTGCTCGAAGGCCCTGCGCCGGGAGGAAAATAGTTATGCATGCCAAATTGATTTTATCCACGTTCCGATTGCCGGTGATGGCGAGTTTCATCAAACCGGCTGTGGTGCGCGCCGTTGCGGGCTTGCTGGTCCTCATGCCGCTGAGCGGACAGGTCAACGCGCAGGATAAGAATGCTGTTGAATCCATCACCGCCTCCACCCAGCAAGGGGGCAAAGTTGTGGTCCGCGTCAATTTCAAAGCGCCGTTGGGCGCAATACCAAACGGATTCACCGTCACCAACCCCGCACGTATCGCCATCGACCTGCCAAACGTCGCAAACGGCTCGGGCAAAACGGTTGTTGACATCAGTCAGGGCGATGTCCGGACCGTCAATGTGGTTGAGGCCGGCAACCGCACCAGGCTCGTGATCAATCTGTCAAGGGCATTATCTTATGTGCCGACCCTCGAAGGAAACGCATTGGTGCTCGCCATTGACGGCATCAGCCAGAGCGCATTAAAAGAGACCGCACAAGTTACCCGTTTTGCAGAACCGACACCGGCAACGACGTCCACCCGTTTCGCCATTCGTGACGTTGATTTCCGCCGCGGCAGCAATGGCGAAGGCCGCGTAATTGTCGACCTGTCATCGGCGACAACGGGAATCGATATCCGTCAGCAGGGAAAATTGGTTATTGTCGATTTTGTAAACACAACCGCACCGCGTAACCTGATCCGCCGCCTCGACGTACTGGATTTTGCGACGCCGGTGCGTACCGTTGATTTGATCGATCAGGGTGCCAACACCCGGATGATGATCGAGCCGCGTGGAAATTGGGAATACTCTGCGTACCAAACCGACACCCAGTTTATTGTTGAGATCAAACAACTGAAGGATGATCCGAACAAACTGGTGCAAGGCACCGGCTACAACGGCGAAAAACTTTCGCTGAATTTCCAAAATATTGAAGTTCGGGCGGTATTGCAGGTGATCGCGGATTTCACAGGACTGAACATCATTACCCGCGATACGGTTGGCGGCAGTTTGACGCTGCGGTTAAAAGACGTGCCTTGGGATCAGGCGCTCGATATTATTTTGCAATCCAAAGGCCTATCCAAACGCAAGAACGGGAATGTGGTGCTAATTGCACCATCGGATGAATTGGCCACGCAGGAAAAACTCGCGCTGGAGATTGCACAGCAAACAACCGAACTTGAGCCGCTTCGTACCGAAAGTTTCGTCCTGTCGTACGCCAAGGCGAGCGACGTGCGTTCACTGTTGAGCGACGGCCAGCAAAAAATTCTGTCCAAGCGCGGTTCGGCAACGGTTGATCCACGCACCAACACCATGTTTGTACAAGACGTGCCGTCACGACTCGACGATGTGCGCCGCCTGCTTGCGCAACTTGATATTCCGGTGCGGCAGGTGTTGATTGAGGCGCGGATCGTCACGGCCGACGACAACTTTCGGCGTGAATTGGGCGCACGCTTTGGTACCGGTGCCGGTGCATCCGTCAGCGGCCGAAATGTCGGTGTCGGTGGCAATATCGGCCAAGCCAGCAGCATTGCCCGCGGCACCGCAACCAGCGCGGCTTCATTGGGCGATCTCAACTTGAATCTCCCGGTTGCCGGTGGTGGCGCACTCGGCCTGACCTTTCTGAATTTGGGTAACGGCAATGTGGTCAACCTTGAACTGTCGGCATTGGAGGCCGATAACCGGGGCAAGATCGTATCGAATCCGAGAATCGTCACCGCTGACAAGCGCAAGGCGACCATTACCCAGGGTACCGAAATTCCATTTCAGACACAGGCGGCCAGTGGCGGTACCACCACCCAATTCAAGCCGGCTGTTTTGTCGCTTGATGTCACGCCGCAGATTACGCCAGATGACAAGGTCATCATGGACATTGAAATCAAAAAAGATGCCGTAGGCGCTTCTTTCGGCGGTGTGCCATCGATCGACACGCGGACACTTAAAACACAGGTGCTCGCCGAAAATGGTGAGACGATTGTGTTGGGCGGAATATATGAACAAACCACCCGGACGGACGTGACCAAGGTGCCGTTGATTGGCGACATTCCGATCCTCGGCAACCTGTTTAAGTCGACGCGAAAGCGCGACGAAAAAACCGAGCTGCTCATTTTCATCACACCAAGAATCATCAAGGATCAACTCAACGTCCGTTAACGAGTGCGGCTGTACCTGAAAATGACGGGGCACCTGCGGTGCCCCGTTTTGTTTCAAGGTCTAATTTGATCTTTGTTTCACAGGCGGCAGATTAATCTTTCCGATATGTCCCGATACCAGAACATTTTTCTTATTGGCATGCCCGGTGCCGGAAAAAGTACGGTCGGAAAATCACTGGCAAAGGCGCTTGACTTGCCATTTGTTGATACCGATGACGAAATTGTCAGCCGCAACGGCGTCGGTATTCCAACCATTTTTGAAATTGAGGGTGAAGCCGGCTTTCGCCAGCGCGAAACGGCGATCATTGCGGAATTGACCAGCCGGAAGGGTATCGTCATGGCGACCGGCGGTGGTGCAATACTGAATGACAACAATCGGGCGCAATTGGTGTCGCGCGGTCTTGTAATTTATCTCAAGGCGGATCTGGATGTGCTGGTGCAGCGCACCTCGCAAGATGCCGGTAAACGCAAAAAACGCCCCTTATTGGACAATACGGACGTGCGCCAACGGCTCGCCGACCTGCTTGCCACACGCGAACCGCTATACAATGAAATTGCCGATATCACGGTGAATGCCAATCTGACCAGCCGGTCGAAATTTCTGCACGAATTGGCGGATGAAATTGCACGGCTGAAGGCAACCGGCAATGATATCGCTCAATCCACAAACACAATCCAAAGCGCACCCGAAGACGCATGAATCAGCCGGCAGAAACGGATTTGTCGATGTCCGCAGCGCAAACCCGCCTGCAAGTGAAGCTTGGCTTGCGCAGCTATGACATCGTGATCGGCGCAGGTCTTTTGGCCGATGTGTCGCCAATTTTGAGTCTCGCCGCCGGCGCACGTATTGTGGTCGTTTCAAACACGTTCGTTTCGGGATTGTACGGTGGCGCTTTCGCCAAAAAACTCACCGCCGCCGGTGCGGATGTCATCCAAATCGATCTGCCTGATGGTGAAGTACATAAGGATTGGCAAACGCTGAACATGATCTTTGATGCAATGCTCGAGCGGGCATGTGACCGCAAAACGATGATGGTCGCGTTGGGTGGCGGGGTGATAGGCGATATGGTCGGTTTTGCCGCCGCAATCTACCAACGCGGCGTACCTTTCATCCAGGTGCCAACAACCCTGCTCGCGCAAGTTGATTCCTCGGTCGGTGGCAAGACAGCCATCAATCATCCATTGGGAAAAAACATGATCGGCGCGTTTTACCAGCCAAAAATGGTCTTGATCGACACCGCCACACTTTCAACACTG
>JANOEV010000257.1:0-4724 GCA_031413695.1 Burkholderiales bacterium | reverse complement strand
CACAGAAAGGGAGATGCGGAGGGCAGAGCAATGCCAACCTGCTTCATCTGAGTGAGTGACAGTCTTCCCCTGTTTTCAGTGTCGATCGACTTGAACGCGACCTCCACGTTCTTGGCTTGCTTCTGGTCCTGCGCAATGCGCCGGTCTCGACCGATTTGCAGATCATTTCGCCACTCCGCACCGGCAGCATTAAATTGTGTTTGTTGTGAACGGATCAACAGGTTGAAACGACCCTCGCCAACCGTGTCGGCCGCCAGCGATAAACCGACCCGCAGGTAGTTTGGCCCCCATTGTTTTTCGCGGGCGTTGATGCGTAATATCTGCAGATTATTGTCGGTGAGCAATGAATAGTTGACGCGCTCAAAATAGCCGGTGCCAAACACGCGCGAAATCCCGGCATCCAACTTTTTGAAGTCCACCGGGTCACCCGCTTTAATTTCCAACGTGCGTTTGACTTCGTTGGCGTTGGCCCGCTCGAGCCCCACGACCTGCACCAGATTGATGGTTTCGCCTTCGATGATGGGTCGACCCCGGGCGGTCAGCAGCGCGCCGCGATAACGCGTGTAGGCTTCCGGTGACATGCTCAATGCGGCGAGTTTTCCAGCGAGGTCGCGTGCGGCGGCTTCGCCAATTTTCATGGCATCCGGACCGCGGTTAAAGTCGGTTGAACTGATTTCGTCGAGCATCGGCGTGATGAGCACATCAGTCGGCTTCAGGGACTCGATCGATGCCCGCACGTTTTGCTCGGTGAGGATGTTGATCATTTGCAGTGATACACCGAGGACCGACAGTATTTCTTCGCGCTTTAACAGGCCGGAGCCGATGTTGACAGCGATCACGATATCGGCCCCCATTCGCCGTGCGATATCGACCGGCAGATTACGCGTGAGGCCGCCGTCCAGAAAGATACGGTTGTTGATCTCAAACGGCGCCACCGCGCCCGGTACCGACATCGAGGCGCGCATCGCATCGGCGAGCCGGCCTTCCTTAAAGACATACATCTTGCCGGTTTCAGCATCGGTGGTGATGGCACGAAATGGAATCGGCAGGCGGTCAAAATTCACCGCGCCCGGCGCGAAGCGGGTGTATCTGGAAAATAATCGGTCCAACTTTTGGCCGGTGATGGCGCCGGGCGGCAGGCGCAACGAATAGTCCTTGATACCCATCTCAAGTTTAAGCAGCCGTACCTGGTCTTCTTCTTTGCGCAGGAAACTACGATCCTCGCGCGGACTGGAGTCGGTGAAAACGTCGTTCCAGTCGGTCTTGCGTACCAGTTCTTCGAGGTCCGGTAGTGACGTGCCGGATGCATAAGCGGCACCGACCAGTGCGCCGATACTGGTGCCGGCAATCACATCGACCGGGATGCGCAGTTCTTCAAGAACTTTGATCACCCCGACATGCGCGGCACCACGTGCGCCGCCGCCCGACAGCACCAGTCCGATCTTTGGACGGGCGGTGGTGGTTGGTCCCGGCTGCGCATCGACACTTGGCGAAATCGCGAAGGCAACGATCAAAACGGTGATGACGGTGACGGTTCTCATGGACTCATTCTAATCGCTGCCCCGCCAATAAAAAACCCGCATCAGCGTGGGCCGATGCGGGTGAAAGCGCTGCCGTGCCGTTTGGCACGTATTAACCTGCATATTCGATGGGTCGGCCCAGCGTTTGTTGGGGATATGCCCGTGTAAAAAGTGTATTTCTATGAATCCAATTTGTACTTGCCAATTGAGTATGGCCTGCACGCTCGATAGCGAGCCGCTGGACATGCCCCGCATTTGCCAACTACGCGCTCTCTTCAGTTGGAATGTCTCGACATTCCTCCTTCAGTCGACCGAAAAATCGCACGCCCATCAACTCCGGGCAACTGCTGCATCGCTGCGCGAAATCCCCGTCTCACGTCATCGAACGCGCCCCCATGAAATATGCAGGTTAAAGCGGCGCTGGAGGAAGCTGGGGATGCGCTGGTAAAGCGTCGGGCGGCGGCGACTTGATGCCAAACCAGGTTGCATATAGCGCCGGCAGGAAAAACAAAGTCAACAAGGTGGCGACCAACAGGCCGCCCATGATGGCAACAGCCATCGGACCAAAAAAAGCCGAGCGCACCAATGGGATCATCGCCAGCACCGCCGCCATCGCGGTCAGCACAATCGGCCGCAGGCGCCGCACGGTCGCATCGATCACCGCATGGAACCGGTCGTGGCCGGCGCCGATATCCTGCTCGATCTGGTCGATCAGGATCACCGAGTTGCGCATAATCATGCCGAACAGCGCGATGGTGCCGAGCATTGCAACAAAGCCAAACGGCTTGTTCAGCACAATCAGGAACAGGGTCACACCGATCAAACCGAGTGGCGCGGTCAACACCACGATGATCACCCGTTGGAAGCTCTTGAGTTGGATCATCAACACGCTCAGCACCACAAACAGGAACAGCGGCATACCGGACTTGATGGACTGTTCGCCCTTGGCGCTTTCTTCAACCGCACCACCCACGTCAAGCCGGAAGCCCGGTTCGAGTTTGGCGCGCAACGCAGCCATTGGTGCCTTCAGTTGCGCAACAATGGTTGCCGGTTGCAGGGTGGGCTTGTAAATATCACCCTTGATGGTAATGGTCGGCAACCGGTCGCGACGCCAGATGACCGGATCTTCAAACTCGTAACGCACCTTGGCAATCTGGGTCAACGGCACGGCGCGTCCGGCGCGGGTCGGAATCGACAGGCTTTCGATCAGCGAAATGCGCGCGCGCTCATCGGCCGGACCGCGCAGCAACACCTCGATTTGTTTATCGCCTTCGCGCAGGAACGTCACCTGGGTGCCGTTTAACGAGCCGTTGACAAACGCAGATACTTCCGCCGAGGTGATGCCCAACAACCGGGCCTTGTCCTGGTCGATGTCGAGCTTGATCACTTTTGCCCGCTCAAACCAGTCGAATTGGATATTGGCCACATTGCCGTTGGCGCGCAGAATCTCGGCAACTTCGACCGCGTGGGCGCGCAATTTTTCGAGGTCCTCGCCGGATACGCGGTACTGAATCGGGAAGCCGACCGGTGGTCCGTTTTCGAGACGTGACAATCGGCCGCGAATTTCCGGCATATCGGTTTCAAACAGGTTGATCAGCTTGCTGCGCAAGGCTTCGCGCGACTTGGCGTCTTTGGTCGTTACAACAAGCTGCCCGAACGCGGCATTGGGCAGCTGCAAATCGAGCGGCAGATAAAAACGCGGCGCGCCGGTGCCGACATAACTCACGTAATTTTCAAACAAGGCTTTTTCTTTATCCAGAAACGCCTCGAGTTTTTTCACCTGCACTTCGGTGGCGGCAATCGACGAACCTTCGGCCAGCCGCACGTCAACAATCAATTCAACACGGGTTGACGATGGAAAAAACTGTTGCTGCACAAAACCGAAGGCAATCAGCGAGACAACAAACAGTCCGGCCGTTCCCGCCAGCACGGTTTTTTTGTTTGATACACACCAGCGCACCGCCGCGCGAAAACGCTGGTAGAAGGGAGTGTTGTAAACATCGTGTTCGTCGTCGTGATGTTCGATGCCGTTTGCCGACGCGGCGGCCTCGGCGGAGCCTTCATGCACCGCATCAGCAGGTACCATGCGGCGGGCAAGACGGGCGCCGATCCACGGCAATTTTCCGACCAGTGCCGCGATGCGGCGTGCGCGTGCGCTGATGACCGGCTTGCCGTTGATGTAATCGGGCAGCAGGTGATAACCGAGGTAGGGAATAAAAATCACGGCGGCAATCCACGACAGCATCAACGCCAGGGTCGTTACCTGAAATATGGCGATGGTGTATTCACCGGTGCTTGATTTGGCGGTGGCAATCGGCAAAAAGCCGGCGGCGGTTACCAGCGTGCCGGACAACATCGGAAACGCCGTCGAGGTGTAGGCAAAGCTTGCCGCACGCATGCGGTCCCAGCCTTGTTCCATTTTGATGGCCATCATTTCGACGGCAATGATGGCGTCATCATTTCGACGGCAATGATGGCGTCATCGACCAGCAGCCCGAGCGCGAGAATCAGCGCGCCCAACGAAATTTTGTGCAGGCCGACGTTGAACACGTTCATAAAAAAGAACGTCGCCGCCAGCACCAGCGGAATCGATAACGCCACCACCATGCCGGAGCGCATACCCAGGCTGAAAAACGTCACCGCCAACACAATGATCACCGCCTCGGCGAGGGACCGGACAAATTCACCGACACTGGCGCGCACCGCACGCGGCTGGTCATTGACCCGGTGCAACTCGATGCCGACCGGCAGGGTTTTTTCAATACGCTCGAAGGCGGCGTCAAGATTGTGTCCGAGCGTGATGATGTCGCCACCGGCGCGCATGGCAATACCGAGCCCCATCGCCTCATTACCCATAAAACGCATCTTGGTAAATGCCGGGTCGGCATAGGTGCGCCTTACAGTGGCGATATCGCCGATTTTGATAATGCGGCCGTTGGCGCGCACGGTGAAATTACGAATTGCATCAACACTGTCAAATTGGCCGGAGGCACGCACAAAGATCTTGTCGGTGGCGGTTTCGAACGCGCCGCCCGAGACCACCGCGTTTTGCGCCTGCATCGCGGCAATGATGGCCGCCCCGTCGATGCCGAGGTTGGCGATCTTGATATTGGACAGTTCGATCAGGATTTTTTCTTCCTGTTCGCCAAACACCTCGACTTTGGACACGTCGGGAACGCGTAACAACTCGCGGCGGATGCGATC
>JANOEV010000256.1:0-21871 GCA_031413695.1 Burkholderiales bacterium | reverse complement strand
TGAAACAGCTCGTCCTTGAACTCATCCCCGCACCCGAGCCCAGCTTCGATAATTTTGTTGTGGGCGCCAATCAGGAAGCGCGAAATGCCTTGCTTGACGTGGTGTTGCAGAGGCCGCCCGCCGCGGTGCTCTATTTGTGGGGTGTTTCGGGCAGCGGCAAGTCCCACAGTTTGTATGCCGTAGCGTCAAGCCTGAAGCAGTCAATTGTGACCGCAACGTCCCTTGCAGCGCATCGGAATGACGCATTGTCAGACGCGCAAATGGAAACGCCAATTATTGTCGTCGACGATGTTGAGCGTTTGGATGATGCCGCACAGGTGGCACTGTTTAATGCAATCAATCAACGGGCGCAACAGGACGGAAGTTGCGTGGTGGTGGCCGGACATGCGGCGCCGCGAGATTTGCCGTTACGACCGGAACTCGCCAGCCGACTCGGCAGTGGGTTGAGTTTTCAATTGCACCCGCTGACCGACAGTGAGAAGGCAGCCGCCTTGAACGCGCATGCGACGTCGCGCGGTTTTTCGTTGCGGGAAGAGGTGACGTCCTACCTTTTACGACACTCGCGTCGGGACATGACGTCGTTAATCGCCATGCTGGATGCGCTGGATCAATACTCGTTGGAAACCGGGCGGGAAATCACCCTGCCACTGCTAAAGCAGATTTCCCAACCTTCGTTGGTTTAACGACAAATGAATCTGGCACTGTTTGATCTTGACTACACGCTGTTGACTGGCGATAGCGATTATGCCTGGGGCCAATTCCTGGCCGAGGAGGGCGTTGTGAATGGTGATGAGCATCGTCGCCGCAACGACGGATTCTGGGCGCAATACAAGGATGGATCGCTCGATATCAATCAGTATTTACAATTTGCGCTTGCGCCGATTGCGGGTAAAACCCATGCCGAATTGGTGCCGCTTCACGCAAAATTCATGCGGGTAAAAATCAAGCCGATGGTAAGTGCCGCCGCATCACAGCTGGTGGCAAAACACGCGGCTGACCTTTGCGCCATTGTTACCGCAACCAATACATTTGTGACCGCGCCAATTGCCGAGTTGTTTGGCGTTGGGAATCTGATTGCCTGCGATGTTGAAGTGGTGGGTGGTCGTTATACCGGCCAACCAACAGGTGTGCCGTCGTTTCGCGAGGGAAAGACCCGGCGGGTTGAAATGTGGCTCGCAGCAATGGGCAAAAAAATAGAGGATTTTGAGCTCAGCTGGTTTTATAGCGACTCGTTAAACGACCTGCCGTTGCTCGAACGGGTGAACCGTCCGGTTGCCGTGAATCCGGACCAAACGCTGCACGCCCATGCAATTGCACGTGGATGGCCGATAATTGACATCAAATGATCAAAAAATTTATCGATAAGGTGTTCAACCGCCAACAGCGGCGTCGTCCCGGCAGTGGCGAGGACCCAACCCGTTATGCGGCCGCCGAGCACGGCATCGACCGGCGGGATATTTCGGATGCGGCCATTCGCACCTGCGAGGGGCTGCATCGGGCGGGCTTTCGCGCTTTTGTGGTCGGCGGTGCTGTGCGGGATTTGTTGTTGAAGCGCCATCCCAAAGACTTTGATATCGCCACCGACGCCACACCTGAGGAAGTGCGTGGGGTGTTCCGGCGATCGCGCATCATCGGACGACGGTTCCGCTTGGTGCATGTGATGTTTGGACAGGAGACCATTGAGGTTTCGACATTTCGCGCCGCTCACGTCGCAACCAGTGATGAAAACAGTGCCAATACGGATGAACACGGCCGGCTGTTGCGTGACAACGTTTATGGCTCGCAGGCTGATGATGCCATCCGCCGTGATTTCACGATGAACGCATTGTTCTACGATCCGGAAGCCGAAGAGGTATGGGATTACACCGATGGTTTCAAGGATATCGAAAAGAAGCGCGTGGTCATGATCGGTGACCCGGAAACACGTTATCGCGAAGACCCGGTGCGGATGCTTCGCGCTGCGCGCCTTGCCGGCAAGTTGGGTTTTTCGATTGATACAAAAACGGAGACGCCCATTGCCGCGTTGAAATCGCTGCTCGCCAACGTTCCCGAGGCACGACTATTCGACGAAATGTTGAAACTTCTGTTGTCAGGGCATGCGCTTGAGTGCATTGAGAAATTGCGCAAGCTTGAATTGCACACACTTTTGCTGCCGTCGCTGGATAGTTTGATCGGCGACGAGAGCAGCCATCAATTCGCGAGACTGGCGTTGAGCCGGACAGATGAACGAATTCGTGATGACCGTGGTGTGTCGCCGGCGTTCTTGTTTGCCGCATTATTCTGGTCGCCAATGGATCTTCGTTGCCGGGTATTGGAGGCGCGTGGCGATCGGCCGCTTGCGGCGTTACATCAGGCGATGGACGAAATCCTTGATCAACAGCGCAAAACACTCGCCATCCCACGCCGCTTTGACGCCAACATCAAGGAATTGTGGGTGGCGCAATCGCGCTTTGCCCAGCGCTCGAAGGCTAAGGCCTATCGGTTGCTGACCCACCCCCGATTTCGCGCGTGTTATGACTTTTATGCCTTGCGCGCCGAGGCGGGCGATGCCGACCTGGAAACTGCAACCTGGTGGGAAAAATTTCAATTTGCCGGGGACGATGTCCGCGAAACCATGTTGTTGCCGGACAATGACCCGAAGAAAAAACGCCGCAAACGAAAGAAGCCCACAGGGGCGGGCGGTGGTGATGTCAAAACCGTCGCAGACGACGCGGATGGCGTCCAATGATGGCGGGTTCCGCGGTTGCTGCCGGATTTCATTCGGTGGTCTATATTGGTTTGGGTAGCAACATGGATAACCCAGTTCAGCAGGTTAAATTTGCGCAGCGCGAATTGGGTGAAATGACAGGTTGCACGTTGGTCAGGGCATCGTCGCTTTTCGAGACCGGGCCAATTGGCCGTGGTGATCAACCGGCGTTTATCAATGCAGTCGCCGAGGTCGGCACAACGCTTTCACCGAGCCAACTGATGCAAGAACTGTTGGCGATTGAACAACGCCACAACCGGATTCGTGCGGAAAAGAACGGCCCTCGAACACTTGATCTGGATATCTTGATCTTCAATGACTGGCGAATCTCAACGGAAGCCGTCACCATACCGCACCCCAGGGCACACCAGAGGGCATTTGTTCTCATTCCCCTGCTCGAAATCGCGCCTGACCTTTACATTCCGGGCAGGGGCTATGCCCGCGATTTTTTGCCTGACGTGGCCGGCCAACAGATTCGCAAGCTGCAAGAAGCTATTGCATAAAAGGGACGGCGACGGAAAATGAGATTTCGCTATATCGTTGTTGAAGGTCCGATTGGCAGTGGAAAATCCACGCTGGCACGCATGCTTGCCGAGTACTATGGCGCTGAGCAGTTGATGGAAGACGCCAACGCCAATCCATTCCTTGCGCAGTTCTATCGCGACATGAAACGTTATGCGCTCGCGACACAAATGTTTTTCCTGTTTCAGCGGGCAAACCAATTGTCATCACTGAAGCAGCCTGATTTGTTCGAGCACAAGACTGTCGCAGACTACATGCTCGCCAAAGACAGTCTGTTCGCGAAATTGACGCTGGAAGACAATGAGTACGCACTTTACACGCAGCTGTATAACCACTTAAAGCCGCAGGCACCGGTGCCGGATCTGGTCATCTATTTGCAGACGTCGGTTTCGCAATTGCAGTCCCGGATTCAACGCCGCGGCAGACCGATGGAGCGCGGTATTTCCGAGGAATACCTGCTAAAGCTGTCGGAATCCTACACACGTTATTTTTATGATTACAGCGAATCACCGCTGTTGATTGTGAATAGCGATCGATTCGATTTTGCCGGCAATGCAGGGCATTTCGAAATGTTGGTGAAACGTGTCGAGTCGCTGCGTGGCGGCAAAGAATATTTCAACGCAGGCTGATGACAGGTTTCAGGAGTAGCCGAATATGGAAGTTATTTCAACGATTGCGGCATTGCGCTTGCGGCTGGCCGGCGAGGCGCGTGTCGGTTTTGTGCCGACGATGGGCAACCTTCATGCCGGTCACATAAACCTCACAAAGGTTGCGCGTGAAAAGGTCGGTGAGGCGGGCTGCGTGGTGGTGTCGATATTTGTTAATCGACTGCAGTTTGGCCCGAACGAAGATTTTGACCAATACCCGCGAACATTTATTGATGACTGTGGGAAGTGTGGGGCAGCTGGTGTGAATATTGTTTTTGCGCCGGATGAAAATGAGTTGTATCCGGTTCGACAGCAATACACAGTTGAGCCATCGGAACTGCAGCATGTGCTCGACGGGGCGGTACGGCCCGGTCATTTTCGCGGGGTCGCGACGGTGGTGTTGAAGCTGTTCAATGTCGTACAACCGCAGGTCGCTGTTTTTGGCAAAAAAGACTACCAGCAGTGCCGTGTGCTTGCCAATATGATCGAGCAGTTCAATCTGCCCATCGAAATGATACTGGCCGATACTATTCGTGCGCCGGATGGACTGGCATTGTCATCGCGCAACGGCTATCTGACGGCGGCGGAACGATCTGAGGCACCGCGATTGATCGGCGTGCTCAACACCATCAAGGCCGAATTGAAGGCCGACCGTCGCGACTTTGCCGCGCTTGAAGCAAACGCACAGGCAACCCTCGGACAACACGGCTGGCAAACAGATTACATCAGCATCCGCCGTCAATTTGACTTAGGTGAGCCGCAGTCGTCCGATCATGCGCTGGTGGTATTGGCGGCCGCACGTCTCGGCGCCACGCGACTGATTGACAATCTTGAGGTCGATCTTGATGATCGCTGACCCCTGCTGCTGCGCCTGAAACTATTTCCCCTGATTCAATGTCCATTGTCAGGTTGAAAACAGACTTAGCGGCCCGCCTGTGGGGCGACTTAGAGCGTTTATTCTAGAACGAATGAATATAGTGGTCGGCGTTTCCGTCTACCCGACTCATTAATAGCACGTGAGGATCCATGCAGCGCACCATGTTGAAATCAAAAATTCACCGCGTCACCTGTACCCATTGTGAAGTCCATTACGAGGGGTCGTGTGCAATCGACCAGAATTTACTTGATGCCGCCGATATCAAGGAGTATCAACAGATCGATATCTACAACGTTTACAATGGTGCACGCTTCACCACCTACGCAATTTCCGCGCAACGGAAATCGGGCATCATCAGCGTAAACGGCGCGGCGGCAAGATTGGCGGCCCCGGGTGATTTGCTCATCATTGCCAGCTACGCATCCTATACCGAGATCGAACTGGTTGGTTACCAGCCTGAACTGGTTTACGTAAACGAAAATAACCAGATCAATGCCAAGCGCGGCGCGATCCCGGTACAAATGGCCGGGTGATCAGCCGAAGGCAAACGCCGATTGCGATAGCCGGCCGCATATCAGTAATAAAAGCCCAGTATCGACGGGTGTTTTCAGACAAAAACCGCTGGAACCCGCCGTCTATTCAGGCACTTCATTTTTATGCCGCCCGCAACGAATCAACAATTTTCATCCGCGAGGCGCGTAAAGCGGGCAGGAAGCCGCCGACGAAGCCCATGACCAGTGAAAAGATCAGTGTCTGAATCACAATACCCGGTGTCAGCGTAAATGAAAACGCGAGTTGTGAGAACGATTGGAAATTCAACGTCGAGACTGTGATTGCCTGCAAAAACGTGGCGAAGAACAATCCGGCGAGGCCGCCGACAAATCCCAGCAGCAGGGATTCTCCCAGGAACGCCACCAGGATCGATAGCCGGCGGAATCCAAGCGCCCGCAAGGTGCCAATCTCCGCCGTGCGCATGGCCACAGATGAATACATGGTGATGGCGGCACCGATCATGGCGCCGATTGAAAATACGATCGACAGCAGCAATCCGAGGAACGAGATGAATGTTGAGAGTGCACGCGATTGATCTTCGTAAAATTTCTGTTCACGCTTGATATCAATCGTCAACCGGACATCAGCCGCAACATTTTTGGCCATGGCATCATAAGCATCGCTGCTGGTCAGTTGAACGACCATCGAAGAATAATTGAGCCGCCGAAATGATTGCATTAACTGGTCTACATCACCCCACACCTCGGAATCAAACGCGCTTTTGCCGCCGTCAAAGACGCCGACAATCGTCCAGTCGCGCTGGGCAAAACGAATTGATTGTCCCAATTGCGTCCCGTCAAACTCCTGATTGATATTGCGCCCGACAACAATTTCGGATGAGCCGGCGCGAAACATCCGCCCCTGCACGATTCGGACTTGCGGGCGCAGGACGATGCCCATTGGTGAGACGCCGCGTGTGACGATGTTGGACCCTTTGTCCTGACCTGTTTTGTAAAGCGAGATCAACACCAGCGATTCCTTTGATGCCATCGGTTCACCCGACTGGCCGCGCGCAACCTGCGGCATGCTTTCAATCAACGCCGCCTGGTCCCGCGATACACCACTTTGTATTTCGGTTTCCGCGCCGGTCCGGATTGCCAACACGTTGTCGTAGCGGCCGGTGCCGACCATGGTCTTTTTGAGCCCGGCGTCCAGCATCAGCACGGCGGCAAACACAAACACAACCAACGCCATCCCGGCGGCGGTTAGCACCGTGGTTAATTTTCGTGTCCACAGATTTCGGAAAATATAAGAGAACGGTACTTTCATATATGTATCAGCCGATATGTCGGAGGCCGTCGACAATTTTGATGCGGGCGCTGCGCCAGGCGGGCACCAGACCCGCAACAATACCGACCGTCAATCCTGAGATGGCTTGCAGCACGATGGTGTCGTTGGAAATTCGGAATGACGAAAATACTGCGCTGCCAATCGCGCTGGAACCGAACAGTGATGTCATGGGAATGGTGATCAGGATACCGAGTCCGGCACCGATCAATGCAATCATTAATGCCTCGCCGAATACCAGCGCCGCCACGTATCCCGGTGAAAAGCCGAGTACCTTGAGGGTTGCGTATTCGGAGATTCGTTCGCGCGCTGTCATCGCCATGGTGTTCGCGACAACCGCCATAATGATAAAAATCACCACAAATGACACGACACGAATGGCGATCACAATCGCCTCTGATTGTGCAACAAATCCCAGTTGAAAAGATTTCTCCGTTTCAGTCAGTGTTTCGGCCAGCGAGTTTTTGAATTCAGCGTCGATCGCTTTCGATATTTCGGCGGCGCGCGATGGGTCCTTGATTTCGATATTGAACACACCGATCTGGTCGGCACGCCGGGGAAACCGCTTTTTCATTTCTTCGTTGACGTAGTCCCAATGAAAGAAAAACAGGCGCGTCACGACCGTCTCGTCCTTGCCATCAAAGATTGCGCGAATAGTGAATTGCCAGGTTCCGCCAAAAATCGTGCCCCGAATCGGAATGACGTCACCAACTTTCCAACCAAACTGATCCGCAAGCTTGCGCCCGACAACAGCGCCCTGTCGATCCCGTTTGAAGGCGAGCATATCCTCCGGCTTGATGTTGTATTCCGGAAATAAATCGAAGTAGTTGGTATGGTCGACGGCAAACTGCGGAAAAAAATTCTGCGGTTCTTTGTAGATGCCGCCAAACCAGTTCGAGTAACTGACTGTTTTAACGCCTTCGATCGAGCGCATGCGTTCCCGGTAGTAGGTTGGCATCGGGAACACCAGCGAAATCGCATTGCGGGTGACGAGTCGCGCGCCTGAGGCGGCATTTGCGCCGGCAAAAAATGCCGTGACCACGGTTTGCAAAAATCCGAAGGCAAACACGGCGATGACGAGTCCCGTCAGCGTCAACGCCGTCCGCAGTTTGGCGCGAAATACATTCTTGAAGATAAGTTTCAGGTAATACATGATTGTGATCAGTTCGCGACGACCGCCGGTTCGTCGATCAGCTCGCCTTTTTCCAAATGGACGATGCGCCTCGCGGCCTCTGCCGCATGGCCGTCGTGGGTCACCATGATGATCGTTTTGCCGAGTTTTTCGTTGAGTTCCTTAAGCATGTTGAGCACATCGGTGGCCGACTGCTTGTCGAGGTCACCGGTCGGTTCATCACAAACCAGAATGGTCGGGTCGGTGACAATTGCGCGTGCGATCGCAACCCGCTGCTGCTGGCCGCCAGAGAGCTCGTTTGGATAATGATCCAGCCGGTCTGATAAGCCAACCATATCGAGTGTCAGGTTGACACGCTGGCGCCGTTCGGCCTTGGATAGGTTGGTCAACAACAACGGTAGTTCAACATTTTCAAATGCCGTCAATACCGGCATCAGATTGTAAAACTGAAAAATGAAGCCAATGTTGGATGCTCGCCAATCGGCCAGATCACCTTCCGACAGCTGTGAAATATCCTCGCCATCAATCCGCAGGACGCCGGCGGTTGGTTTGTCGATCCCGGCGATCAGGTTGAGCAGTGTTGATTTTCCCGAGCCGGACGGGCCCATCAGTGAAATAAAATCACCGCGCGCGATGTTTAGCGTGATGTCGCGCAGCACCGGCACGTCCTGGTCGCCACGGGTGTAGGTTTTGACCAGATTTCGTATTTCGACCAGCGTGGTGCCAATTGTCGCCATCGCTGGCTACTTCTTCAGGATTGCAACTTGTGCGCCGTCACCGAGCTTGTCGCCGGGCTTGATCGCGACCTTGTCACCGGGTTTTACGCCGGTAACCCTGATCAGGTCGCCAATTTTTTCGCCGACCGTTACTGCAACCATCTTCGCAATGTTCTTTTCGTCGATCACAAAGGCGACATCTTTGCCGTTCCGCTTTGTAATAGCGACCGGCTGTATCGCCGTGACGGCCTTGCGTTCCTCGGCGGTCAATGCGCGCGACAGGAACGCGACCTTTGCGCTCATATCTGGCAGCACGCGTTTGTCCTTTTCGACAAATTCGATCTTGACCAGCACCGTTGCCTTGGCGCGATCAACGGTCGGCACAATACGGCTCACCTTTCCGAGCAGCCTTATGTCGGGGAAGGCGTCGAGTTGAATTTCGACCGGCATGTCCGCCACAATTTTGCCGAGACTGTTTTCAGACACATCGGCTTCGACCTCAAGCGTTCGCATATCGGCGATATTGACCACCGCGCCCTTGGAGTCGGCTGCAGACGAAAATGGCGTAATGATATCGCCAACATTGGCATTTTTTGTCAGGATGACGCCGTCAAATGGCGCGCGGATGATGGTCTGCTCGACGGATACCGCCGCAACCCGGGCATTGGCTTCTGCCACGCCGACCTGTCCCTGCAGCGCTGCCAGTGAGGCGGCGGCCTTGTCAAAACGTGCCTTGGCGGTATCAAGCTGTGCGCCGGAAATAAAATTTTTCAGCGCAAGGTCTTCGGTGCGGCGCAAATTCGCCTCGGCATCGCGCAATTCGGCAAGTCCTTGTTGCGTGTTCGCCTTGGCCGCCCGCACGTTGGCTTGCGCCTGATCCAGCGACGCGACCACGTCTTTGTTCTCAATGCGTGCAAGGACATCGCCAGCCTTGACGACGGATCCTTCCTGCACGCCAAGAAACTCCAGTTTTCCGGTTGCTTTGGTCGACACCGCCGCCTTCTTGAATGCCGTCACACGTCCGGTTGCGTTGAGTGCGGTGATCGCCAGTGAAGGATAGGCGGATGACACCACGCCGGCCTCGACTTGGGCGGTGCCGCCACCGCTACGGAATGCCACTGCAGCGATAACGGCGGAAACAGCGATTATTCCGATAATCCAGTATTTTCGACGGCTTCGCTTATTACCCACCCCACCAGAAAATGCCTTCTGACTGCGGTCAATGGAAAGCTTCGAAAGATCAGTTGTCGCCACAATTTGCCTCGTCACATAAATAGTCAATTAACCGAAATTATAGGTCGTTCATCCTTGCAGCCAGAGCAATTTTGAGCTAAATGGTCGGATTATGTGCGTCAATGGCTCTCCGGCAGGGCGAGTGGGCGGTGCCGACTTTGATTCGGCCGCTGCGAAGGTGTGGGTTGGCCGGTGGTGCACGATTGCGCTATAATTTGCGCCTACCGATTTATGCCGGGATGGCGGAACTGGTAGACGCACTGGACTCAAAATCCAGCGGTGGCAACATCGTGCCGGTTCGATTCCGGCTCCCGGCACCAAACAAAAACGCCCCCATTGGGGGCTTTTTTGTTTGTGGCGCGAGAAAATACCATTCCGGTTACTTTCCCTCTCTGGCAGCCATTCGCAAACCATGAAAACCACAGATTTTAATTACCACCTACCGGCGGAGTTGATCGCGCAGCACCCGGCAGCAACGCGAACCGCAAGCCGCCTGCTGCATTTGGACGGCAAAAGCGGCGCGCTGGTTGATCGCCAGTTTATTGATCTGCCCGGTCTGATCGGGCCGAACGATATTTTGGTGTTTAACGACACCAAGGTGATCAAGGCGCGGTTGCATGGCCAAAAACAAACAGGCGGTGCGGTGGAGGCGTTGGTTGAGCGAATCTTGCCCGGTTTGGATGACACCTCAAGAATGGCGGTGGCACATATTCGCGCATCAAAATCACCCAAACCGGGCAGTCGCATTTTGTTTGACCGTGGCATCACGGCAACCATGACCCGCCGCATTGATGATTTGTTTGAACTTGCGTTTGATGGCGGCGAAAGTGTCTATACGATTCTGGAACGAATCGGCGAGGTTCCATTGCCACCGTATATTTCGCACCATGCCGATGGGACCGATGAATCCCGTTACCAGACGGTGTATGCAAAATACGAAGGTTCGGTGGCGGCGCCAACCGCTGGGCTGCATTTTGATGAGGCGATTCTCAAAAGGCTGAGTGCGGTCGGCGCAACATTGGCCTACGTCACGCTGCATGTTGGCGCCGGCACGTTTCGCCCTGTGCGTGACGACGACATCGCAAAGCATCTGATGCATCACGAATGGTATTGCGTGCCACGGGAAACCGTAGAAGCCATCAGTGCAGCAAAAGCAAACGGCGGCCGTCTAATTGCGGTTGGTACAACCAGCATGCGCACTTTGGAAGCAGCCTCCCAATCAGGCCAATTGGTGGCGGGTGCCGACGAAACTGCGCTGTTTGTCACACCCGGATACCGGTTTCAGATCGTTGATCGGCTCATTACAAATTTTCATTTGCCAAAATCAACCTTGATGATGCTGGTGTCGGCATTTGCCGGGCTTGAAAATACGATGGGCGCGTATCACCACGCGGTGGCACAGCGCTATCGGTTTTTTAGTTATGGTGACGCCATGCTGATCGAAAAGAAAACCTAGGCATCAAACAAAGACGGTCATTCCAGGGCAAAACAACTGCCCCCCGGCCTACATTTGCTGTGAACGTTTATGCCGAAAGGTGGATGCGACTCTGCGCTGCGACATGCTGCTTTAGAAACTCCATCTGATCGACCAGAATACGGCGATTGGCCAAAATCAAAAACTCGGCGCGGTTGGGTACATACGGCGCATACAACAATTGCATATTTGCCTCTTCCAACAGGCGATTGCCCTTGCGCTCATTACAATTGCGGCACGAGGTCACGACGTTCATCCACCCGTCAAGTCCACGCCGGGAGTAGGGAATAATGTGGTCACGCGTCAACTTTGCGTGCGAGAAAAGACCGCCGCAATAGGCACAGACATTGCGGTCACGGTGGAAAAGTTCGCGATTGTTCAAGGGCGGTGTTTGATTAAACCCCTTGATGGCCATCGCCTTGCCGCGAATGGCAATAATGGAGGCGGCCGTTACCGAGGACACTTCACCCGTCTCGCGGGACTTCCCGCCATTTACCGTAAATGCTTCCGAGCCGGTTTCCCAGGCGACACGCTCCTTGGCATAGTACCAAACCGCATGTTGCCAGGTGATCCAGCGATGTGGGACGCCATTTTGATCAAGGGTCAAAATGAGCGGAAAGCGCTTCGCATCGGGTGAAAATAGCGAAAATGCCGGCTCGTGGGCGTCCTGCGCCTGCTTGGCAATTTGCTGTGACTGGGCCAATTGTGCCCGCTGCTGGGCAAGCATGCTACGGCGGTGTTGATGAGGGGAATGCATTTTTCTCCTTTGTCGTTCCGCGCCAGGATCACCTGGTTGGCGGATTTGAGGCGAACAGCGATAATCCCGGTCAGGCGCTCAGCTAAAATACCAACTCCACCGTTGCAATGTCGTTTATTTGCGACGGGGAGGCACGCCCCCAGCGGAAGCCTAATCCAAAAAATTCCTTTTGGGAAGCCCCGGCGAAACAAAAAGTTTTTTGTGTATCAAAGCCAAGAAAGAGACCTCCCATGAATCTTGATCGTGTCGATTCAGGCCGCGACGTGCCAAACGATGTCAATGTTGTCATCGAAATTCCAATGAACGGTGACCCCATCAAATATGAACTCGATAAGGCAACGGGCGCGTTATTCATTGATCGTTTTATGTCGACGTCGATGCATTACCCATGCAATTACGGCTACATTCCGCACACGTTGTCCGACGATGGCGATCCGGTCGATGTGTTGGTCATCACGCCGCATCCATTGATCCCCGGGGTCGTTGTGCGTTGCCGGCCGCTTGGTGTGCTGAAAATGACCGATGAAGCCGGGGGTGACGAAAAATTGCTGGCGGTTCCAATCGAGAAGTTGACGCCGATTTACAACGACGTAAAAAATGCCAGCGATCTGCCCGCCGTCCAGTTGAACCAAATTGCGCATTTCTTTGAACATTACAAGGATCTTGAGCCCGGCAAATGGGTAAAGGTCGAGGGATGGTTCGGGGTTGCCGAGGCGAAAAAAGCGATCACCGACGGCGTCATACGCTATAACGCGATGGCGGAAAAACCCAGATTTTGACCAATTAACGCAGAACTGCATCCGAATCCATGCTTGTGCGTATCTCCTGCATGCGGCCGTCTTTTGGCGACCGTTATTGATCAGGAGAATTGTCATGCAAATGGAATACCTGCGGTGGTTGATGTCGATAGTATCGATCGCCCTGGTTGCGCCAGTTTTTGCATCAGTTTGTGAGATGCCGTTGCCGATAACCAGCAGTAAGACGCGCGCCGTTCTAGCGGAGCTTTACACGTCAGAAGGTTGCAATAGTTGTCCACCCGCCGACAAATGGTTCTCGACCATCGATTCAACCGACAAAACGATCATCCCGATTGCTTTTCACGTTGACTATTGGGACTACATCGGCTGGAAAGACCGCTTTGCGAAGCCGGATTTTTCCGTGCGACAGCGTGAAATGGCGTCGGTCGTCGGCAAACGCAGCGTGTATACGCCACAATTGCTCTTGAACGGCCGTGATACGAGTTATTGGCACGATGCCAAGCGGATTTCTGCCTCGCGAATCGAGGCGCAACGAGAACAATCGAATATCGAACTCGGCCTACGCGTCGTGTTTCGCGAAGGCTTATTGACGATCGAAACAGACGCCATGTTTGAACGCGCTGTTGACCGCAAGGCGTCGGTGTTGTTTGTTGCATTAACGGAAAATAGTCTGGCGACTGATGTGAAGGCGGGCGAAAATCGCGGCGAGTCGCTTCGACACGATCACGTTGTACGCGAATTGATCGGCCCCATTTCGCTTCGCGCGGAAGGGAAAAACCGGATCTTGCGCAACGCCGTCATTCCCGCAGACTGGAAGGTCACGAACATGAACGTCGTCGCGTTTGTCCAAAGCACAAAGAAAGGTGTTGTCGGCCAGGCGGTGTCGACCCCTGCTTGCCGGGCGCCGGTCGGCTAAAAACTCCGCTTTTGTTTTTGCGGATTCATTGGCGTTATCATGCGCGGTGGAAAAATTAACCGTCGACCGATGTTGCGTGTGTTCTGCCAATTCTGGAACCGCGCCGGGTTTGGACGGCCTGGAAAATACTGCCCGGCCTTTGTCAAAATTCTCAAGATGACTAATCAGTTGTACGCTATCGAACTCGCAGCGTGGAGTGTTGATCACGCAATACTTTCACAAATTCGTTTTACGGTGTTTGTCCAAGAACAGGGTGTTCCGCAGCACCTTGAAACGGATCCGATGGATGCCGATCCAAACCGGGTCATTCACGTGGCTGCCCGCAACGCAGCGGGTGAATTGATTGGAACCGCAAGGATGCTGCTCGAGAAACCAATGCCGCGTATCGGCCGAATGGCAGTGCTGCGTGATTGGCGTGGGTCGGGTGTCGGTGCCGGTATGCTCGAGTTTTTGTGTGCGCACGCAAAAAAAATGGGTTATCAGCAAATACGGCTCAATTCCCAGAGTCACGCAACGCCGTTTTATTACAAGCAGGGGTTTTTATCATACGGTGCCGAATTTACCGAGGCGGGAATCCCGCATTTGGAAATGCGCCGGGCGCTTTAAAAGGCTGCATGACCCGTTATCGTTGCGGCAACGCGAGTGGCAGTCTACGAAATTGAATATGGCAAATCCAGAATTTGCATTGGCTGCGTAAAATTCTGGTCAAGAAACAATCCTGTTCCGGCGAGACTCTCAATCTGCGTTACGACCAGCGCCTCAACGCTGCCTGAGGCCGTATCTGTTGCCGCTGCCAGCGCAATGGTACCGCAGGCCTGACCATCAAATGATGGAGAATATACCGGCGTACCCGGTGGGGGGGTGGCGTCAGCGGTAAATGACACCCGCACCATACGGCGTTTCAGGATTCCGCGGTATTGTGTGCGTGCAACGATCTCCTGACCCGGATAACACCCTTTCTTGAAGCTCACGCCGCCGATCAACTCAAAGTTGACCATTTGCGGTACATATGAATCTTGTGTTTCCGGTGTCACTTCAATTATCCCGTGGCGAATACCGGCGAGATCCCAGCTTGTTGCCGGTACCAAGCGATACTTTTGTGTGAGGCGGCGCCAGGAGTCCTCGGCAACGTCTGTTGCGGCGACAAGCAAATAACGTGATGCTGACAAACGAATGATACGGCCGTTTGAACCGACCACGCTGGTGAGGTCGGCGCGGGGCAAGTCGCCCAAAACATCGCCAAGCAATGGGTCCGCAGCCACGCCAGTGATGCCAAATCGTTGTAGTGTGTCGCTGGCGTCGGTGATGTTGACTTTCGAACGCAGCACAAACATGCCAAGCCGTTTTTGAATGGCAGGAAGCAACGCTTTTGGCAGTGCCAGAAAAAATGTAGATTGGTCGCGCCAGATCAAAAATGTGACCAGCAATCGCCCCTTTGGTGAACACCATCCGCTCCACTGCGCGTGTCCGTCCTCAAGTGCCTTGATGTCATTGGTGAATTGCCCCTGCAAAAAGGGCTGCGCGTCCGCGCCGGCAACTTGCAGCAGACCATAGTGGGATAAATCACACAGCGCCATACCAACCTGCGGCGCGGACAGGGTATTGGGTGCGGAGTATCCAACCACACGACCATCGCTAAACCGGGCGCCGTATGTACTCAATAATTGTGACCAACGTTCATTCATCCTTGTCCCTGTCATGTTCGCATCGATGGCTGCTGCTTGTCACTATTCAACTTTCCGCCCGCTTTGCCGTCCGGCGGAGGTTATCCACCGTTACGCGGATACTTCATTGATCTGCGCAGATAGCATTGATCAGCGCGCTGAAACTGCTGTAAATTTATACCCATGTCCGACATTCAAGACCCGCGCTGGATTTTGTTAAAGCCTTCCCTGACCAATCTCGTCATGACGCTGTTGTCGGCACTGCTGGCGGCTGCATCATTATGGTTGATTGATCTCGATGAATGGGTTCGTGCCGGAATTTTATTGGCGGCGCTGGTCGTGCTCGCGTTCGATATTTATTTGATTCGGTTCAAGTCGTCGGATGCAATTGACGCTTTTTATCTGTTTGAACGGGATGCCGTGCCGACAGTGCCAGATTCCCCGCCGGCGGAAAGCCTGCCCACGACCGGGAAGCGGTTGAACGAGTTGGCCCTGCGCGTCCGCTACGCCAACCCGGAGAAGCGAAAAGGGGCGCCTGGCGCAAATCGTTTTGAAGCGGAGGGGTTGGTGACAAAATCGCCCTACGTATCGACCTACTTTACGACCATTCCCTATCGTTTACCCGATGATCCGGCCTGGCGGCGTTGGTTTCCAAGAGTTTTGGCGCTATGGGCGGACAGTCTTGACCGTGAACATTTTCGACAGGTTCGTATCCGTCTCAAATGGCGATAGTGGAAGTATTTCCGTGGTTGTCGTTCAGGCTTTCGCAACGATGCAGGATCAGGGGGTCGCTTCGGTATAATTTGTAGCGATGGGTGGGCAATCATCGCTCATCGGTGTCCTTTTCCAGTCTCCTGTCCGGCCTTTTCATGAATCCCAAACCCGCTGCTTTGTCGCCCGGTTGCTTAACGCTTAAAGGGCCCGCCGCTCTTTCGCCTTTCCGGCTGGAAAAACTCAACAAAACGTTTGCCGCGATGGACGTCGCTGTTGGCAATATCAGCGCCGAGTTTTTGCATGTCGTGGCCATCAGTCGTGATCTGGCCGCGAATGAGTTGGCAACACTCAAGCAACTTCTGACTTATGGCGTCAGTAATGGCGTTTCAAGCGAAATTGCCGCAATTAACCCGTCGTTATTGATCCTTCCCCGACTTGGGACGATTTCGCCTTGGTCGTCAAAGGCAACGGATATCGCCCACAACTGTGGGCTCGGCGCGGTGCACCGGATAGAGCGTGCCACGGTATACAGAATTTCCGGATTCGAAAAATTGGCGGGCGCCGATCGGGCAGCCGTTGTTGCGACACTGCACGACCCGATGACGGAGACAGTGCGGTTTTCAGAGCACGATGCGACAACTTTGTTTGCCACGCAAAGCCCGCAGCCGCTGGATACGATTCCAATGGCGCAGTCCGGCAAGCCCGCCCTTGACGACGCGAACCGCGAACTCGGGCTGGCATTGTCCGCCGACGAGGTCGATTATCTGTTCAACTACTATGATCGCATTGGCCGGGATCCAACCGATGTTGAATTGATGATGTTTGCGCAGGCGAACTCAGAGCACTGCCGCCATAAGATTTTCAACGCCAGCTGGACAATCGACGGCGTCACGAAGGATAAAAGTCTGTTTGCGATGATTCGCAACACGCACGCAATTTCGCCGCAAAAGACCATTGTTGCCTACTCGGATAACTGCGCGGTCATGGAGGGTGCGACGGTCGAGCGTTTATATCCAACCGCTGATCATCACTATCAGTTTCACGCAGGCAAAATGCACGTGCTGATGAAAGTTGAAACACACAACCATCCCACCGCAATTTCTCCCTGGCCGGGTGCGGCGACCGGCGCCGGCGGCGAACTCCGAGATGAGGGTGCCACCGGCACCGGTGCCAAACCAAAGGCGGGATTGACCGGTTTTTCTGTTTCCAATTTGCGGATACCGGGATTCGAGCAGCCATGGGAACATGAATACGGCAAACCGGCGCGGATAGCGTCGCCGCTTTCAATCATGATTGACGGACCATTGGGTGGCGCGGCTTTTAATAATGAGTTCGGCCGGATCAACCTTTGCGGCTACTTCCGCACGTTTGAACAACGGGTGAACGGAGTGGTACGCGGTTACCATAAACCAATCATGATCGCCGGCGGCCTCGGCAGTATCGCTGCCGACCACACGCACAAAAAGCCCTTGCCGCCTGGTACGCTGCTGATCCAGCTTGGCGGCCCGGGCATGCGTATCGGACTTGGTGGTGGTGCGGCGTCGTCGGTTTCGTCTGGAACCAATACCGAGGCGTTGGATTTTGATTCGGTGCAACGGGCGAACGCCGAAATGCAACGTCGCTGTCAGGAAGTGATTGATGCGTGCTGGCAGCGCGGTTTGGACAATCCAATCCTGTCAATTCATGACGTCGGCGCGGGCGGAATTTCCAATGCGTTGCCGGAACTGGCGCACGGTGGCGGCGCCGGCGCAAAATTCGATTTGCGCAAGGTGCCGACACTGGAACCGGGGATGAGCCCGAAAGAAATTTGGTCGAACGAATCGCAGGAGCGCTACGTTCTCGCCATCACGCCGAAATCGTTGGGATTATTCCGACAGTTTTGTGACCGCGAGCGATGTCCTTTTGCCGTACTTGGCGAGGCCGTGTTTGAGCAAATGCTCATCGTCAGCGACCCATTGTTCAAGAATAATCCGGTGGAAATGGATATGGACGTGTTGCTCGGAAAGCCGCCGCGCATGCATCGGGATGTTCGCAGCGAACCGGTCGCCACAAGCGACTTTGTGACCGACGATGTCGATTTGAAAGATGCGCTATACCGCGTGCTGCATATGCCGTCAGTTGCCGACAAGTCGTTCCTGATCAACATCGGTGACCGTTCGGTTGGCGGATTGACGGCGCGGGATCAGTTTGTCGGCCCCTGGCAGGTGCCGGTTGCGGATTGTGCGGTGACACTGATGGGTTTTAATACGCTCGTGGGTGAGGCGATGGCGATCGGTGAACGCAGCCCGATTGCGCTGATCAACGCGCCCGCATCGGGCCGGATGGCCGTGGGTGAGGCAATCACCAATATCGCAGCCGCCGATATCGGGGTGATCAGCGACATCAAACTTTCGGCTAACTGGATGGCTGCAGCGGGTTATGCCGGCGAGGACGCCAAATTATTTGCAACGGTCGAGGCCGTCGGCATGGACTTGTGCCCCGCGCTTGGCATCGGCATTCCGGTCGGCAAAGACTCATTGTCGATGAAAACCGGGTGGACGGATGGTGGCACCGACAAAGAGGTGGTTGCCCCGGTATCGCTGGTCGTTTCGGCATTCGCCGTTGTTAACGACGCGAGTCTGACACTGACGCCCGAACTGGCGCGCGAGGCTGACACCGAGCTGGTGCTGATCGATCTGGGTGGCGGCAGGAACCGTTTGGGGGCGTCCGTGTTGGCACAGGTTTATGGCTGCATCGGTGATGTTGCGCCTGATGTTGACGACGCTGCTTCGCTGAAAGCGTTTTTCGGTGCCATTCGTGCGCTTGCCCGCGACGGCAGAATTTTGGCCTACCATGACCGCTCGGATGGCGGTCTGGCCATTACGATTGTTGAAATGATGTTCGCCGGGCACACCGGTGTTTCGTTGTACCTGGATACATTGATCTACAACGAAAACGAGACGGATGTTGACGATTACGACACGACGCCGACTTCGCTCAAGCTTGCCTCCAATGCCAATGTCGTGGCCGCACTGTTTAATGAGGAGTTGGGCGCGGTCATCCAGATTCGGCGCAAAGACCGGGCGGCAGTCATGCAACAGTTGCGGTCAGCGGGCTTGGGACGGCATAGCCAAGTGGTTGGACACGTTAACGACAGCGACGAGCTGCGGCTGATCAGGGGTGCAAAGCCAATTCTTAACGAGAAACGGGTGGATCTGCAGCGGGCGTGGAGCAAAACCAGCATGCTGGTTCAGTCAATGCGCGACAACCCGGACACCACGGCCGACGAGTACAACCGTCTGCTTGATTCAAACGACAGTGGCTTGTTTGCCAGACTCACCTTTGATCCACTGCAGGACATTGCCGCGCCGTATGTCGCAAAAAATATCAAACCAAAAATCGCAATCCTGCGCGAACAAGGTGTCAATGGTCAACTCGAAATGGCGCATGCCTTCACCAAGGCGGGTTTTGATGCCTATGACGTGCATATGAGCGATATCATCGCCGGCCGCGTTTCGCTGCGCGATTTTCGCGGGCTTGCGGCCTGTGGCGGATTTTCCTATGGCGACGTATTGGGTGCCGGCGAGGGTTGGGCAAAATCCGTGCTGTTCAACGCGCGTGCCCGGGACGAGTTTGAAGCATTTTTTGTCCGCGCTGATTCACTTGCGTTGGGTGTGTGCAACGGCTGCCAGATGATGTCGAATTTGTCGTCGATCATTCCGGGTGCGGAGAACTGGCCACATCTGGAGCGCAATAAAAGTGAACAATACGAAGCGCGGACGGTGTTGCTGGAGATTCGTCGATCGCCGTCAATATTCTTCACCGGCATGGCGGGCTCAGTCGTTCCGGTCCCCACCGCGCATGGCGAAGGCCGGGCGGTGTTTCGTGATGCCGCGCAGCAGGATGCTTCACGATGGTTATGCGCGGCGAACTTCGTTGACTATGCAGGGCGCGTAACGGAAACGTTTCCAGCGAATCCAAATGGGTCTCCGCTGGGTATGACCGCATTCACAACGCCCGATGGACGATTCACCATCATGATGCCCCATCCTGAACGTGCAAGCCTGAGCGTAAATTTATCCTGGCATCCCAAGGGTTGGGTTGACGAAAGCCCCTGGATGCGTATGTTCAGGAATGCCAGGGTATGGGCAGATTAGGCCGGCAGGCCGCAATAATTGTGCCGGTGCGGGACCGCGTTAATTTTCAAAGCGGGCGCCATAGGCGTCCGCATATTCCGCCTCACCATATTCGAAATGGGCATCCGGCGATTCACCCAGATAGGTGGTTTCGATCGTGATTTTTACGTACCGATCGAGTTTTTGCCAGACCGCATAGGTGAGCGCTCTGGCGACATTGCCCGGCCGTGCGCCAGCAGCTATTTCGTGGTCGGCAATAAGTGTTACCGCAAGCGCTTCCCCCGAGGCATTTCCAACCACGACGCGTTCGATTTCTTCGGGCTTTGTCCAGAGTTCCGTGAACGCCTCGATCACGGCCGGCATCTCGCGCGGCAGCAGCCGGGAAACGGACGCCTCCAGACGGTAATAGTTTCCAGCCTTGGCGAATTGGACGCGAATCGGGGCAAGTGGTTGTGTCATGACCATAAATTACGCGATTGAGTCTGCCGCCGCAATACTAGGCAAATCGCGTAAATTGATTTACAGTTGACATCCCCCGTCAACGCGAACAAATTGCCACCCTTATCGCTGGCGAGGAAAAGAAAAAAGGCAGCCAAGGCTGCCTTTTTTACTTGCGGAATCTACCGCGCCTTTTGCGGCGATTATTTCTCTTCCACCTTGGCTTTGCTGCGCAAATCAGCGACCAATCGGCTGACGGTTTCCTGCTGCGCGCGCTGGCGGAAGTTTTCTTTCACTTCCTCGAAAGTCGGTTGCTTCATATCCCGCGCGTCGTCCAAACGAATGACGTGCCAGCCAAATTGTGTCTTGATGGCATTTGACGTTGTCTGACCTTTTTGCAACGCACGCAACGCGTTGCCGAATTCAGGTACGTAACGACCGGCAGGACCCCAATCAAGATCGCCCCCGTTGTCCTTCGACCCGGTGTCCTTGGATTTTTCCTTCGCCAATTTTTCAAACGATTCACCACGTCCAAGTTGCGCAATGATTGCCTTCGCCTCGTCTTCGCCATCAACCAAAATATGGCGCGCCTTGAATTCTTTGTCGCCCATTTGTTTGACAAAATCCGCGTACTGCGCCTTCAGTTGTTCGTCGGCGACAGGATTGGCTTTGATGTAATCATCGAAAAAAGCGCGGATCAGCACGGCCTGTCCGGCGATGCGTATTTGCGCCGCAATATTCGGATCCTTGTCCAGCCCGCGCTTTGCGGCGGCCTGTGCCAGGATTTCGCGATTGATCAGTTCATCCTTGATGGCGGCATTCATTTCCGGTGTTGCCGGCTGGCCGGAGGCGGCGCGTTCTTTGTTCATCGCGTCAAAAAATGACTGCGGGATGATCACACCATTGACGCTCAAGCGACCGTCGGCTTTTTGTGGAGTCGATTTTTCAGCCTTGGTTGTGCCTTTTTCGGCTTTGGTTTGGGCAATGGCGAATGGTGCCGCGACTGCGATTGAGATTGCGATAGCGAGAGTTTTTTTGGTCAGTTGCATTGCTTCTTCCTTCCGGTGAATGTGACAAAATTAGAACAAGAAATCGAACAAATCAAACCGATGAAACGTGAATCAACATCATGCTGTGCGTGCGTCTATTCTCAGTGCATGAATCCGGGTTTTCATCAAATCTTCCAGCTGCGCATAGATCATCCGGTGTCTTGCAATCAATGGCTTGCCAGCGAACGCGCCTGAGACGATGGAAATTTCGAAATGCGTTCCCTCGGTGACGCCGGTACGGGCCGCATGGCTTGCCGCGCCGCTGTGGCCGGCG
>JANOEV010000255.1:0-1903 GCA_031413695.1 Burkholderiales bacterium | reverse complement strand
ACGACGCCGACCAATTGCGCGAAACAATCCTGAACAGTTTCGATATGTCGCTGGGCATGGGGCTGTCCAAGCTCAAGGGCAAAATTTTCCGCATCGGCCATTTGGGTGATTTCAACGACTTAACGTTGATGGGTACCCTCGCCGGCGTCGAGATGGGCTTGTCGCTGGCCAAGGTGCCGCATCAAACGGGTGGTGTTGATGCCGCGATGCGGTATCTCGCCGAATGTGCGGCGCACAACACTGTTTCGACCGGTGGCGCTAAAATCGCCGCCTAAGTTTTCTACTGTTTTTTTGCTGTGAAACCCAATGCCCCAACATAGGGGCTGCTGTAAACATACCTGGAGGAATACATGAATCGTCGCGACACGCTTAAAGCACTATCGGCACTTTCCGCCTCATCGACCATCCCGTTTAGTCATTCAGTGTTTGCACAAGCGCTCTACCCGAATAAACCCGTTCGTCTCATCAACCCGTTCCCGGCAGGTGGCGGCACCGACGTATTTGCGCGCCCCTACGGCGTCAAACTCGGCGCCGCACTCGGTCAGCCGGTCCTCATTGAAAACATGGGTGGTGCCGGTGGTACGGTTGGCGCGGCGGCAGCGGCCAAAGCGGTTGCCGACGGCTACACCTTTTTTGTTGGCGCGATCCACCACACCATCGCCGAATCGTTGTACCTGAACAAACCGTACAAACTCGAGCAGGATTTTGTGCCGATCACGGTGCTGGCTTATGTGCCAAACGTGTTAGTGATCAACCCAAAACATCCTTTCAAAAAAGAGTCCGAGTTAAAGGCCTACTTGAAGGCCAATCCGGGCAAGATTAACTTTGGCTCGGCGGGTAGCGGCGCCTCTCATCATCTAGCGGGTGAATTGTACAAACGCAGCGCCGGTGTTGACATGGTGCACATCCCCTACAAAGGTATCGGACCGATGATGACCGATTTGCTTGGCGGCACCGTTGATCTGGCGTTTGACGGACTCGCCTCGTCCAGCGCGCAGATCAAAGCCGGTAAATTAGTGCCATTGGCGGTGACCTCACCGCAACGCTCGCCGCTGTTGCCGGACGTGCCGACCATGATTGAGTTGGGTTACAAAGACTTCACGATGACCACCTGGTACGCCGTTTGGGCGATCAAAGGCACACCGCAGCCGATTGTTGACCGCCTCTACAATGAAACGGTCAAAGTGCTTGCCGACGCCGACATCAAGAAGTCATGGGAACAGGCCGGTGCGGTCGCCGGTGGCCAGTCGCCGAAGGAATTTGCGACATTTATTTCGGCTGAAATTGCCAAGTGGGGCAAGGTCGTGAAGGACGCCAACATCAAGATTGACGCCTAACCCGTTTTTCAAACTGAAATATTGGCGGGCGTTTTAAAACGCCCGCCAAATAACGACTTTCTTCGATAGTTTTAATACCCCAGATCGACCTGAAAAATCGCGGTGGTACCGCTGATTTCATTGCCAACGATCAGCAGCGGTTTGTTGTTCGGCGAACGGTTCGCCGCGATAAACGTCAAGCCCTCGGGTCCACGATCACCGGTTGCCCCGTTGCGGGTATTGAGGTAAGTGACGAAGGTCGCCGCTGTTGGATTGCTGATGTCGTAAACCATCACGCCACCGACCCGCTCGAGTCCGATAAACGCAATCGTCTTTTTACCGAATTTGGCAACCACCACGCCCTCGGGTTCCGGCCCTTTTGCCGGGCTGCGACTATCAAGCGTGTTGTTGTCATGGCTTACGTTGAATAACGCGTTTGGCAATGCGGTGGTGCGACGCTCAAGCTCGTCACCCGAATCGTACACGCGCTGAATGTCGGTATTCCAAATCGTGAAAGACCTTGCGCCAAAGCTGAACAGTTCGTTGCACTGCCCCGCCGCGTTTTTGCCCGCACTGCCGCCGTTGGG
>JANOEV010000254.1:0-1593 GCA_031413695.1 Burkholderiales bacterium | reverse complement strand
GTCGCCTTCGCTGATGGCTGGCAAGAATGTCTGCGCCAACGCCAGCTCGCGACCATCGCGGGTGAGTGTTTCCAGGATCACATTGAGATTGTCCTCACCGGCGCGGGCGCGAAAAATCGAACGCTGGTTGCCGCTCTTCCATTCGTCGACAGAACCGATGTCGATATCGAACGGCCCGTATTCATACCGCGAAAAAAATACCCGGCCGAGCCGGGAAAATGCCGTGATGTCGGTATTCAAATAGCGCCGCAGCCACATACCGTTAAGTTTGACCAAATAAACGCCGCCCGGACTGAACAATGATGGACACGCGCGCTCGATGCTGTCAAACACCACCGCCATCGCTGTACGCTCCGCATCCAGTTGGTCCTTCTGCGCGTTGCCGGGCAACAGGGCGCAACTCATATAAACATCATTATCAGCCTCCGACTTGGCAAAGCGGATAAACGCGCAATCGCTTTGGTCGACGTGTACGTCCCAGCCGGCAAGTTGGGTATCAATGGATGACACAACCGCGCGCGAAGGCACGGTTCCATATCGGGCTTCGCCGACCTTGATCATGAATCGCAGGTGCGATTGGTGGGTATTGATAAACTGCCGGACGCGGCTGCCACCGGCCCCGGCCGGGTTAATGGAATAGGCGCTGACGACCGAACTGAATCTGGATGCAGGATGAAGAAACGGCGCGACAAATGAATGTGTGTTTGTGCCGATCAGCAGATAGCCATGTGGCTGGCGTTTCAGTTGTGCAGGCACATCAAGCTCAAACCAGCGTGCCGTCCAGGGCGAGGATGTCCACCGCGGATTGCCGGCTTCCAGCAACACGAACGTCTGTGCGCTGACCAATACCACCGCTGCACCGATTGCAAATGAGCGGTTCGGCATCAATTTGACCAATGCCAAAACGAGTAGTGGTCCGGCCAGCAACAATAGTGGAATGGCGTAACGTCCATTGCCGGATGATTTGGCCCAAAGGAAACAGGAAATCGTAAAAAACAGCATTAAGAACAGCGACGCCCGGTTGCGCATTAACACGGCGATGGATTGCTTCAGGTGGCGGCGGGAAATCGTGGCGAGGAGCAGTGCGGCGGCAAGCAATGCCAATGCCGCCAACCGCAGGTCAGGTGCCATATTTTCGATGTAGACCCAGCTGCGGTGTTCGACCATCCGAAATGGCAGCGACAATATATCGCCCCAGGTTTGTGGCAAAAAGCGCGCATGTTGCAACACAAAGTCCGGAAAATCGGGCGACTTGAAATATTGGTTCAGGAGCGGGAAAACAGGGTTGCCATACTCTTTATAAAGTGCCAACCCCCACATCGTGTAGCTGGCGGTAACGCCGATCACCCCGCCAACGCCAAACCAAAATCCGCTGAACACCGCCGTACGTAGCGGGCCACTGGACAAAATCGCCGCGACAAAAAAAGCCACACCAAAGATCAGATTAGTCAGTTTCAGACCGATGGCAACACCGCAAAGCATGCCTGTCAATAGTTGCGGCATATATTCAGCAATTGGATTCTTGAGCGACCGGCAATGAATGGCGACAGCGCAGAGAATGAGTACTGATGTGGTCGGGTCAACAAAGGTTGC
>JANOEV010000253.1:0-1929 GCA_031413695.1 Burkholderiales bacterium | reverse complement strand
CCGGAAGTTGTATCGCCCCCGGTGCGCTGGCGCTGAGCGAGTCGATCGACACTGTGATTGTCACCGCCACCCGCACCGCCAAACCGCTCGCCGAAGTCCTTGCGCAAGCGACCGTCATCACCCGGGACGACATTGACGCGGCTGGGCTGGTGGGTCTCGCCGACCTCCTGCAACGCCGTGCCGGTGTCGAGATCCGCGCAACCGGCGGGCCCGGCCAGCCATCGGGGGTGTTTATCCGTGGTGCGAACGCGACCCACACGGTGGTGCTGGTGGATGGGTTGAGGCTCGGCTCATCAACGGCAGGCAGCGCTGCGTTTGAAAACATCCCGCTCGATTTGATCGAACGCATCGAAGTTGTTAAAGGTCCGCGCTCGGGTTTGTATGGGGCTGATGCGATTGGTGGCGTAATTCAGATTTTTACGCGCAAAGGCCGGGGTACCAACGGTAGTGTGACACTCGCTGCCGGCAACATCGGCGCGCGTCAGGCGAATGCGCAGCTCAGTGTTGCGGACGATGCAACACAATTTACGCTGGTGGCGGGCACACAAAAAATTGATGCGCCATCGGCGACCAATCCTCTTGCCGGTTCGTTTACGTTCAACCCCGACCGCGATCCGTACGAAAACACCAGCGTGAAAATGGGACTCACCCATCAATTCAACAAAACCGATCGGGTGGCGCTCGACATATGGCAGTCGCAGGGCAAGACCGATTTTGATGGTGGCGCGGGGCCTGTTCGTGCGCGCAACGACCAGCTGCTCTCCGGGCTCGGTCTGAAACTCGACAATGACCTTGCCGACGGCTGGCGTTCGCGTGCGCAAGCGGGAGAGACAACCGATGATATTCGTATCGAATCAGCTTTTCCCGGCGCCTTCAAAACACGACAGCAGCAATTGGGCTGGCAGAGCGACTTTACGTTCTTAAGTGGTGATGTGACCGCAGGCGTCGAGCGGCGCGATGAAAAACTCTCCAGCACAACCAATTACACCACCAAATCCCGGACGACTGATGCCATCTTTGTTGCCGCGAGTCAGCGGGTGGCGGCATTCACCATCAACGTGAATATGCGTCGCGATCGTGAAGATCAGTTTGGTTCACGCATGACTGGTGGCGGCTCGATAGGCTGGAACATTGATGCGGGGCAGCTTCTGTACGTGAGCGCCGCCAATGCGTTTCGTGCGCCGTCATTCAATGATCTCTATTTTCCGGGCTTTTCCAACCCCTTGTTGCAGCCGGAAAAATCACGCGCCACTGAAGTGGGCTGGCGCTTCACGCAACCGAATTTCCGATTCAACGCTGCGATGTTTGAAAACAGAATCGAAAACCTGATTGTGTTTGATTTTGTGACATCAAAGCCACAAAACGTGCAGCGGGCAATCATTCGTGGTTTGGAAATGACCATTGATTCGATGGTGTTCGGGATCGACTGGCGTGCACAGCTCACGGCGCAGGACCCCAAAAATACAACCACAGGCAAATTGCTGCGTAGCCGTGCCAAGTCGTTTGGGGCAATTGGTGCCGGCCAGACTGTTGGTGTGTGGCAATGGCGGATTGACGCACTGATGAATGGCTTGCGCTTTGATTCTGGCAATGAATCAGCGGGCTCGCGGATGGGCGGTTATATGTTGGTTAACGCCGCGTTGCGATACCGCATTGACCAAAACTGGCTCATTGAAGTCGTCGGTAATAACCTCGGTGACCGTGTTTATGATTTGGCCCGCGGCTATAACCAATCGAGGCGGCAATTACTGCTGAATATTAATTTCACAAGCAAATAAGCCAAATTCGGAGCATTTTTGTCTGAAACGCGACTTCTGGAGCGGCGTTTCTCTTTTGTAAATTTGCTGGTTACGTCTCTCACTACCGCTTACGCGACGACCAGTGGATGTGTTCTATTTGCCAACGTTCATCCTGCAACCGCAACACATA
>JANOEV010000252.1:0-2462 GCA_031413695.1 Burkholderiales bacterium | reverse complement strand
CGTTGGTGCTTCATGGCGACGACATTCAAGCGGGTGATGTCGGCGACCAGTTCGGCGGGCGCGCAGTTGACCTTGCCATCAGGCGTCTGCAGACGCTGCATGAGCGTTGGGGCGAGTGCGCCCATATCGATGCCATGTGGTGCAGCGAGGATGTCATCAAAGGTGATCTTGTCATGACGCGCCGCCGCGCCGGCAACCACGTCGCGCACCGACGGTGGCGCGCGATATTCGCGGGCCAGACGCGCCGCCAGCCTCGTGCCGATGGCCTGAAAAATCTCCCAATCGTAGCGTTCGTTTTCCGGGCGCGGCCACATCGCATTATTCATGCGCGTCACATTGCGGATGGCGAAAGCGTTGAACGTCGCATCATAGTGGTCGTGATTGAGCGCCGAGGTGGGCGGCAAAATCACACTGGCATAACGTGTGGTTTCGTTGCGGTAAATATCAACCGACACCATGAAGTCGAGCTGCGCCAACGCACGTTCGAGCTGTACGCCATTGGGCGTGGACAGAATCGGATTGCCGGCGATGGTGAGCAGGGCGCGAATCTGCCCTTCGCCGTTGGTGAGAATTTCTTCGGCGAGCGCGGCAACCGGAATTTCACCGTGGGCTTCCGGCAGGCTGCGGACACGCGACCGCCAGCGTGCATAGCCGCCGGCGCGCGTGCCCGCCCCGGTAAGCGGCAACAGTGGCGACGTGGGTAATGCACCACCGACGCGATCGAGATTGCCGGTGACAATATTCAACAAATAAATCAGCCACTGGTTGGTGGCGCCAAATGCCTGGGTGGTGGTTCCCATGCGGCCATACGCGACCGCATTTTTTGCAGCGGCGAATTCACGCGCGATTGATCGGATATCAGTAGCAGCGATACCGGTAAACGTGGCAACACGTTCAGCGCTGATGCCGTCGATGGCGGCGAATGCGTCATCGAGGTTCGCCAGCGTCACCGACGGCGACAATCGCATCAAGCCTTCTTCGCGAATGGTGTTCAGCAATGCCGCCAACAATGCCGCATCACTGCCCGGACGGATGAAATGGTGCGCGCTGGCAATCTCTGCGGTTTCGGTGCGGCGCGGATCAATCACCACCACCCTGCCACCGCGCGCCTGAATCGCCTTCAAGCGTTTGGCGACATCGGGAACCGTCATCATGCTACCGTTTGAGGCGATCGGGTTGGCGCCCAGCACGAGGAAATAATCGGTATGGTCAATATCGGGAATCGGAATCAAAAACTGGTGGCCGAACATCCAATACGAAACCAACTGCTGCGGCATCTGGTCGACCGACGAAGCAGAAAAGATATTGCGACTACCGATCAATTTGGCGATGTACGGCAAATTCAGCAAATGGCCAAAGTTATGCACGTTCGGGTTGCCGGCATAAACCGCCACCGCGTTGTTGCCGCGTTTTTTAATGATGTCGGCCAGCTGGTCGGCCACCAAATCAAAAGCAGAATCCCATTCGATCGGCTGCCATTCATCGCCGACCCGCACAACCGGTGTGCGCAGACGGTCCGGGTCTTCATGAATGTCTTTGAGGGCAACCGCCTTCGGGCAAATATGACCGCGTGAAAACGGATCGGCATCATCACCACGAATGCTGATAATACTTGCACCCTCGACCTTGATTTCCAGTCCGCAGATGGCCTCGCAAAGATTGCAGGCGCGGTAAATGGTGCGAGCGTTGTCAGTCATGTCGGATTCCTATGCCCATGTGGTCCATCGAACCTGCGCGCCATCAACAATCAATATGTCAATGTGTATCGGTCGTCTTTGATGTCGATTATGCAGTCCGCGCCATATGGCACCGTGATTTTTTTGGCGACGTGTCCGAACGGCAACCCGGTCAATACCGGAATCGGCAACAAGGCGCGCATGGTCTTGATCACGTGGGCCATGCTATAGGGGAAACGGTCCTTGTCCGGTTCACAGTCGGAGAAGTCGCCAAGGACGATGGCGCGCTGCGACGCCAGGATTCCCGAATGATAAAGCTGCAACAACATGCGTTCGACAACATATGGCTTCTCGCCAATTTCTTCGAGAAACAGGATGCCGCCATCGATATCTGGAATGAATGACGAGCCACCCAGGTCACACAACAGCGACAGGTTCGAACCCCAGATCGGGCCGCTGACGACTTGTGGTGCGTAGGGGTGAGCGATGTCAACACCCAAGCTGACCGGGTCGCCGGTGACCACCGGCCAAAAGTGCGCCTGCATGAACTGTTTGTCGTCTGCCAATTCACCTTCAAGCGTTTCGTCGGCAAAGTCAGTGGCAACACCGGGGCCGGCCAACGTAATTATGTTGCCGAGCGCCAGCGCTGCCAGGTTGATTGCAGTGAAATCGGAAAAGCCACAGAGGAGTTTTTTTGATGCGGCTACCGCCTGCCAGTCAATCCGATGCACGATGCGTGACAAGCCGTAACCACCGCGTGACATCATCATCATATCGATGGACGGG
>JANOEV010000251.1:0-12203 GCA_031413695.1 Burkholderiales bacterium | reverse complement strand
CTGAGGGGCTCGAACCCCCGACATTCGCCTTGTAAGGGCGACGCTCTACCAGCTGAGCTAAGCACCCGGAAAAGTCTGCTAGTTTAACGCATCTTTGAGTGCTTTACCAGCGCGGAACTTCGGAACCTTTGCCGCCTTGATCTTGATCGCAGCACCGGTGCGTGGGTTGCGGCCACTGCGTGCCGCACGTTTGCCAACGTAAAACGTGCCGAATCCAACCATCGTCACCATCTGGCCCTTTTTCAGCGAGGTACGAACGGCGGCTATTACAGCTTCAACTGCACGACCAGCAGCAGCTTTGGAAATATCGGCGGATTTTGAAACCGTTTCGATCATCTCGGTCTTGTTCAAGGGTAACCTCTCTGAGTGGATATGCGGGCTATTTGGTAACACGCAACAAGAATATTTGTAACTTGGAAATCGGCGGCGGTGACTTTAATGCGCGCCTGGAATTTGCTGCCTTCGACATTTGAAAACGTTTCGCCATCAACATGCGAAGCTTATTTTATAGCGTTTCGGCAGGGTTTGTGTCAACAAAAATGACGATCTCAATAACACGTTGATCTGTGCGTCATGGTCGTGCAGGCGTTTGTCAATTTACCGCATTGCCAACAACACAACACTGTTCAGGGACACTGCTGCCGGTCCAAAATCGTGACGGCTGCGCTAGTGCTTCGTGACAATCGGCTTTTCGTCTTTCTTGGCGTCCTTGGCGACCACAACGTTATCAGCGGCAGGAACATCACCTTCTACAATCGGCACCGGTTTTCTTTCGAGGGCCAATTCCAGCACTTTGTCGATCCAACGCACCGGCAGGATGGTCAGATCCCGGGTAATTTCAATCGGAATCTCGGCGAGGTCCTTTTGATTTTCCTCCGGGATCAAAACGGTCTTGATTCCACCACGTGCGGCGGCAAGCAGCTTTTCTTTCAGCCCGCCGATCGGCAGAACTTCCCCGCGCAACGTAATCTCTCCGGTCATCGCAACGTCACATCGCACTGGAATACCTGTCAACACCGAGACCAGCGCAGTGGTAATGGCAATGCCCGCCGACGGACCGTCTTTGGGGGTGGCCCCTTCCGGCAAATGCACGTGCAGGTCATTTTTTTCGTAAAAATCATTGGCAATACCCAGCGACTTGGCGCGTGCACGGACCACCGAGATCGCGGCTTCAATTGACTCTTGCATCACGTCACCCAGCTTGCCGGTGCGTTTAATCACGCCCTTACCCGGCAAGACCGCGGTCTCGACCGTGAGCAGTTCGCCACCGACTTCGGTCCATGCGAGTCCGGTTACCTGGCCGACCTGATTGGTCTTTTCAGCAATGCCGTATGAATAGCGACGCACGCCAAGAAACTTGTCAAGATTCTTCACCGTCACCAGCGACTTGCCTTGTTTGGCCTTGGTCAGATGGGTCTTGACCACCTTGCGGCAAATCTTGGCGATTTCGCGATCCATTCCGCGCACCCCGGCTTCACGGGTGAAATACCGCGCGATGTCACGCAGCGCATGGTCGGCGACGGCGAGCTCGTTTTCCTTGACGCCATTGGCCTTCATTTGTTTCGGCAGCAAATACTGGCGGGCAATATGTACCTTTTCGTCCTCTGTATAACCGGACAGACGTATCACTTCCATCCGGTCGAGCAGCGCCGGCGGGATATTGTACGAGTTTGATGTTGCGACAAACATCACATCCGACAGATCAAAATCCACCTCGACGTAATGATCCTGAAACGTGTGATTTTGCTCGGGGTCGAGAACTTCAAGCAACGCACTTGCCGGGTCGCCGCGGAAGTCCATGCCCATCTTGTCAACCTCGTCCAGCAGGAACAATGGATTGCGCACACCCACTTTGGTCATGTTTTGAAGAATCTTGCCGGGCATCGACCCGATGTAGGTTCGGCGGTGACCGCGAATCTCGGATTCGTCCCGCACTCCGCCAAGTGACATGCGCACAAATTTGCGGTTGGTCGCCTTGGCAATCGATTGGCCGAGCGACGTTTTGCCGACACCCGGGGGCCCGACCAGACAGAGGATCGGCGCCTTGAGTTTATCGACACGTGATTGCACCGCGAGATACTCAACGATGCGCTCTTTGATTTTCTCGAGTCCGTAGTGGTCGGCATCGAGCACTTTTTCAGCGTTGCCGAGATCATTTGACACTTTGGATTTTTTCTTCCACGGCAAATTCACCACGGTATCAATGTAGTTGCGCACCACCGTCGCCTCTGCCGACATGGGCGACATGAGCTTCAATTTCTTCAGCTCGGCCTCGCACTTGACGCGCGCCTCCTTGGCCATGTGCGCAGCCTTGATTTTTTTCTCGAGCTCGTCGATATCGGCGCCTTCCTCGGTTTCACCGAGTTCTTTTTGAATCGCCTTAACCTGCTCATTCAAATAATATTCACGCTGCGATTTTTCCATCTGCCGCTTGACGCGACCACGGATGCGTTTCTCGACCTGCAAAATGTCGATCTCCGTTTCCAACAGACCAAGCAATTGCTCGAGCCGCAACGGCACGTCAAAATTCTCCAGAATTTGCTGCTTTTGCTCAAGCTTGAGCGGCAGGTGCGCTGCAATGGTGTCGGACAGGCGGCTGGCACTTTCGATTCCGGACAACGACGTCAACACCTCGGCCGGAATCTTTTTGTTCAGTTTGACGTATTGATCAAACTGGCCGAACAGACTGCGGCGCATTGCCTCGATTTCATTGTTATCCGCCTCGGCCTGCAGGATGGGCGTGATATCGGCTTCGTAGTTTTCCTTGACCGACAGGACGTGATTTATACGTGCACGGTGAATCCCCTCGACCAATACCTTGACGGTACCATCGGGCAATTTCAACATTTGCAAGATCGAGGCAACAGATCCCACGTCATACAAATCCTTCGGCGACGGGTCGTCATTGGCAGCAGACTTTTGCGCGACCAGCACGACGTTTTTGCCCTCTTCCATGGCCGCTTCGAGCGCCTTGATCGAGCGAGGACGACCAACAAACAGCGGGATCACCATGTGCGGAAAGACCACCACGTCGCGTAGCGGCAATAGTGGCAGGATTTGCGGTTCGTTGTCAGCGGAAATCATAGGTCAGCCTGGGAGAAAGATGGCACCGAAAAAGCATTGGCGCGGAATTTGGGAAATAAGCTGATGAAATGGGCATCAACCACAAAAAAAACAAGCCCCTAAACGCCATATTACGAATCAGCGCCAACCGCCTTCGGTTGTTCGGAGTACATCAACAACGGTTTATGGTCCCCGGTGATCGTGCCTTCGTCAACAACAACTTTCTCGACGTTATTCATTGAAGGCAAATCAAACATCACATCGAGCAGCGCCTGCTCGATAATTGAACGCAGGCCGCGAGCACCGGTCTTGCGCTCAAGCGCACGTTTGGAAATGGCCGCCAGTGCCGTTTCGCGAAATTCGAGCGAAACACCTTCCATTGCAAACAGCTTCTCGTATTGTTTGGTCAGCGCATTTTTTGGCTCGGTCAGGATGCGCACCAATGCCTTGATGTCCAGCTCCTCGAGTGTCGCCACCACCGGCAACCGGCCGACGAATTCGGGGATCAGGCCGTATTTGATGAGGTCTTCCGGCTCGACGTCGCGCAGCAACTGGTTGGTCGCATTGCGATCCGCATCGCTGCGCACATCCGCGCCAAAACCGATGCCAACCTTGTCGGTTCGGTTTTGAACAACTTTTTCCAAGCCGCTGAACGCGCCGCCGCAAATAAACAGAATGTTGGTGGTATCCAGCTGGACAAATTCCTGGTTAGGATGTTTGCGGCCGCCCTGTGGCGGCACTGATGCAATCGTGCCTTCAATCAATTTCAACAATGCCTGCTGAACACCCTCACCGGATACATCACGCGTGATCGACGGGTTGTCAGATTTCCGCGAAATCTTGTCAATCTCGTCAATATAAACAATGCCACGTTGGGCTTTCTCAACGTCATAGTCGCATTTTTGCAGGAGCTTTTGGATGATGTTCTCAACATCCTCGCCAACATATCCGGCTTCGGTAAGGGTTGTTGCGTCGGCAATGACAAACGGCACGTTGAGCAACCGTGCCAGCGTTTGTGCCAGCAGCGTCTTGCCGGAACCGGTCGGTCCGATCAACAGAATATTCGACTTGGCGAGCTCGACTTCAGCATCTTTTGGGCTGCTCTTCAACCGTTTGTAATGGTTATAAACAGCAACCGACAGAATTTTTTTGGCCTGCAACTGGTCGATGACGTACTCGTCCAAAATATTGCAAATTTCGTGCGGTGTGGGTAACTCGTGTTTTGCCGATTTGGCGTTTGGATCGGCCTGCGCCTCTTCACGAATGATGTCATTGCAAAGGTCGATGCATTCATCGCAAATGAACACCGACGGCCCGGCAATGAGTTTTCTCACCTCATGCTGGCTCTTTCCGCAGAAGGAACAGTACAACAACTTCTCGCCGGATTTTTCTGACATGCCGCGCCTTTTCCCGTCACTCAAGCAATCGTTGGGAAAAACCGCCCTGCCACGAGGGCCCCGGGTATCGCGGGCAATCCAACACCCGCCGATTTACCCACGCTTAGACTTGGGTACGGTTTTCCAATATGCGGTCGATGATACCGTATTTTTGCGCGTCTTCAGCAGACAAGAAATTATCGCGATCTGTGTCCCGTTCGACCGTCTCTATCGGCTGCCCGGTGTGCTTGGCCATGATCTCGTTGAGCCGTTGCTTCAGGAACAGAGTCTCTTTGGCGTGGATGGCAATATCAGACGCCTGTCCGCGGAAACCGCCCGACACCTGGTGGATCATGACCCGCGAATTCGGCAGACACAAACGTTTACCTTTGGCGCCGGCGGCCAGCAGAAATGCGCCCATGCTGGCGGCAAATCCCGTGCACATGGTCGAAACATCCGGCCGGATAAACTGCATCGTGTCATACATCGCAAGACCCGCCGTCACCGACCCGCCGGGCGAGTTGATATAGAGCGAGATGTCCTTGTCCGGATTTTCACTTTCCAGAAACAACATCTGTGCAACGATCAGATTCGCGGTTGCATCGTTAACTTCGCCGACCAGAAAAATAACGCGCTCTTTCAATAGTCGTGAATAGATATCGAACGCGCGCTCTCCGCGGCCGGATTGCTCGATCACCATCGGAATATAACCCAGGCCCTGCGCCTCGTACTGGTCGCGGTGGCCCGGCGCCATGCCGGTCATGTCAAACGCGCGCGACTGGAAATCGTTAAAACTTTTCATTGTTTCTCCAAATGTTTGCGCCGGCTGCACTGCGCCGGTCGGCAATCAGCACACTAGCGCTTGATATCCATGACTTCGTCAAATGATTGGGCGGGCGTTGAAACCGTCATTTGTTCGCTCGCCCATTCAACGACATTGTCTTCAAGTACCATTGATTCAACTTCCGCCAATCGTTGCGGGTCGCTGTAGTACCAGCGCACCATTTGCGCCGGATCCTCAAAACTCTCCGCGTGTTCTTCAACCATGACACGAATTTGTTCCGGCTTCGCACGCAATTGGTTTTGTTTGATCACTTCGCTGAGAATCAAGCCAAGTTTTACACGCTGCTCTGCGCGCTCAACAAACAACTCGGTCGGCAGTTGCAAATCCTTGGTAGTCATGCCGCGTGCCTCCAAGTCTTTTACCGCCTGCTCTTGCAGCCGGCCCACCTCTGTGTCGACCAGCGACCGCGGCAGCGCCAGCTGACTCACCTCGGCAAGTGCGGTCATCACCTGGTCTTTAACTTTGGCCTGCAAACGCTTTTTCAACTCGCGCCCGAGATTTGATTTGATTTCAGCGCGCATTGTGTCGAGGTTGCCGTCGGCGACGCCAAGCGTTTTGGCAAACTCTTCGCCGATGTCGGGGAGTTTTGGCGCATTAACAACCTTCACCGTCACTGTAAACTGGACCGTCTTGCCGGCCAGCTCCGGCTGGTAGTCGGCCGGGAACGTCATATCAAATGTCTTTTCCTGCGAACCGGACATGCCAATCAGCGCCGCTTCAAAATCAGGCAACATGCGGCCTTCGCCGAGCACAACACCAAAATTTTGTGCGTCGCCACCTTTGAACGGCGTCCCGTCAAGCTTGCCCAGAAAATCAATCACCAGGAAATCGCCTTTTTGTGCGGCCCGGTCAACCTTGTCGTACGACGCACGCTGTTTCTGAAGGGTAAGCAGCGTGTTCTCAACGTCCTTTTCAGCCACCGACACATCCGGCCGTACCAACGGTTTGCCGGTAAGCGAACCGATTTTGACCTCGGGGTAAATTTCGAAGGTCGCGGTGAACTCAAATTTGTCCGCGGATTCGCCTGAATTTGCAGGTTCAAACCGGGGGTAGCCGGCAATGCGCAATTGCTGCTTTTGCACTTCGTCAGCGAACGACTTTTGCACCACGTCAGACATTACCTCCTGACGAACTTGAAAACCGTACTGGTTGGCAACAATATTGAACGGTACCTTGCCGGGACGAAACCCGGACATCTTGGTTGTCCTGGCGATGCGCTTAAGCCGCGAATTGATTTCCGACTCGATGTCAGTTGCGGGAAGCGAAAGGTGAATACTGCGTTCCAGATTGTTCGCGGCTGTTGAGGTTTGCGCTTGCATAATACGTTCCTGTATTCCTGAAAAATGACCATCAAACTTGACGCACCGCCTTGCATACAAACGAGGCGCCAATACCAAAAACCGATCCAACAAATGGTGCGAGTGGAGGGACTCGAACCCACACACCTTACGGCGCTGGAACCTAAATCCAGTGCGTCTACCAATTCCGCCACACTCGCACGTGTCTACAGATGCCGGGTAGCCCAAAATTATACCCGAATCACAAGGGCTTTCAGCCGATCAAGTCTCAATCGCAGGCAATCCGCGCCTATAATCCGCTGCGCTCCACGCCTTCCAAACAGTCACAATCGGCCCTTTCCGCAAATCCAACAACCCGTCACCTTTTTCCCGTGCCTGTCGAACACTACGAAAATTTTCCCGTTGCGTCGATCCTGCTGCCCAGGCACCTTCGTGGTCCGATCGAGGCAATTTACGCATTTGCACGAAGTGCGGACGATTTTGCCGACGAGGGCGACCTGCCGGTATCGGAACGCGTGTCCAGCCTGTCGCAATACATGGCCGAACTCGACAAAATCGAACGCGCGTCAGACAGCGATTCGGCCCTGTTTCAGGCGCTCGGCGGCGTGATACACGCCCACAATCTGCCGATTTCGCTGTTTCGCGACTTGCTGAATGCATTTTTGCAGGACGTGACCCAGACCGGCTATGCCGATTTTCCCGCGCTGATGGATTATTGCCGCCGGTCGGCCAATCCGATCGGCCGGCTGCTGTTACATTTGCTTAAGCAAGCCACGCCGGACAATCTGGCCATGAGCGACGATATCTGTTCGGCGCTGCAATTGATTAATCATTGGCAGGATGTCGGCATCGATTGGCAGAAAAACGGCGTTGGACGCGTTTATTTGCCGCAGGAGGACTTGCGGCGGTTTGGCCTTAGCAATGTCGACATTGCACGTAGCGCAATGTCAGAGAACTGGCGCCAAATGATGGTGTTTCAAACCGACCGTGCGCGAAGCATGATGTTGCGCGGCGCACCACTTTCTCACAGGTTGACCGGGCGATTTGGCGCGGAATTGCGTCTGATCGTCGCGGGTGGTCTCGCCATTTTGGATAAAATTGACGCGGTAAACGGTGATGTCTTTCGCCACCGCCCTACTCTTTCCAAATGGGATTGGCTGCGGATCGCGCCAGCTGCAATAATGAAATTGACATGAATCCAGACGAATATTGCGCCCAAAAAGCCGCCGCCAGCGGCTCAAGTTTTTATTACAGCTTTCGCTTCCTTCCGCATGAGCGGCGTCTTGCGATCACCGCGCTGTACGCGTTCTGCCGCGAGGTTGATGATATTGCCGACGACGTTGCCGACCACAACGTTGCACGCGCCAAACTCGGTTGGTGGCGTGCGGAAATCGCCAACCTGTTTGCCGGCCACCCCACCCACCCGGTCAGCAAGGCGTTGATGCCGGCAACGCGGCAATTCCAGGTCGACGCCACCCGCCTGAATGAAATCATCGACGGCATGGAAATGGATCTGACCAAAAAACGCTACCGCGACTGGGAGGAGTTGCACCTCTATTGCCACCGCGTTGCTGGTGTCGTCGGCCAACTATCGGCGGATATTTTCGGCTATACCAACCCAAGAACGCTTGAATACGCCGAAAACCTCGGGCTTGCTTTTCAAATGACCAATATCATTCGCGACGTTGGCGAAGATGCGCGGCGCGACAGGATCTATCTACCGCAGGTCGAGCTTGACCAATTTAACGTTTCTGCGGCAGACGTACTAACAGCCAAACATACGCCACAGTTCCAGCAATTAATGGCATTCCAGAGTCAGCGGGCAAAGTCATTGTATGACAAGGCGTTTGAAGCGCTTGTTGATGAAGACAAACGTCTGCAGCGGCCCGGGCTGATCATGTCCGCAATTTATCGCACGCTGCTCGATGAAATTGAACGTGACGGGTTTAAGGTACTCAACCAACGGATTTCACTGACGCCAATTCGCAAATTCTGGCTGGCATGGAAAACCTGGGTGACCGCCTAATCATGTGGATTCAAATTTTCGCCCGGGCGCGCGCGTGAGCAAAATTGCCATTGTCGGTGGCGGCTATTCCGGCATGGCCGCCGCGGTTCGTATCGCCGAGTGTGGCGGCACGCCGGTCGTTCTTGAAAGTGCGCGTATTTTAGGCGGGCGGGCACGCCGGGTCGATTATCAGGGGCGGGTCCTCGACAATGGGCAGCATATTTTGTCAGGCGCCTACCGCGAGCTATTGCGACTGATGGATGTTATCGGCCTGTCGTCAGCCGTATACGAGCGGGTGCCATTGCGGCTCTTGATGCCGCCCCGTTTTGCGATGCGCGCACCGTTGCTGCCCGCGCCACTGCACATGGCGTTTGCACTTCTGACCGCAAAAGGGTTGTCATTGCGCGACCGGTTGAGCGCCATTCGATTGATGCGTGCGTTGAAGAAAAACCGGTTTCAGGTCGACGCACGCCAGACAGTTGGTGAGCTGTTGAGGCAGCATCACCAGCCACCAAACCTGATTGATTATTTGTGGCAACCGCTGACCATCTCGGCACTCAACACACCGCCGGCCACCGCTTCGGCACAGGTGTTTGTCAACGTCTTGCGTGACGCGCTAGCCGGCGAACGCGAGGCGAGCGATCTGCTGTTGCCAACGGTTGATCTGACGGCATTGTTTCCAGGGCCCGCCGCCGTCTGGGTGATTCAAGAGGGCGGCGAAGTCCGGCTTGGCGAGCGTGTACTGACGATTGCGTCGACCGATGCCGCCGTTACACTTCGCGTCGGCGAGTCGACCGAGCAATATGCAGCCGTTATCATTGCCGTCGGGCCGCACCAGCGGGAAGACTTCCAATTGGCAATCAACGGGACAACCACCAATGCGGCAAGCCCCCGACCTTTGCGATTCGAGCCCATCACCACCATTTATTTCGGTTTTGACTGCAAAACGCAACTGCCGTCGACCATGTTCGGTCAAGCGCAGGGTGTCGCCCAATGGTTTTTTGACCGGCGGCAGCTGTCGGGACAGCCCGAGGCAAATGAACTCGTTGTCGCCGCTGTTATTTCCGCCTCCGGTCCACATGACGAAATGGAAAGCGACGCGTTGGCGGCGGTGGTGCTCGCTGAACTCCGGCAATTTGTCGCGTCGTTGCCCGACCCAACGTGGCAAAAGGTCATCCGCGAAAAATTCGCCACTTTTGCCTGCACACCCGATGCGCCCCGCCCTTCGCATCTGACGGCCTCACCGCGCGTGTTTCTGGCCGGCGACGACATCACTAATCCAATTCGCAATTACCCTGCGACACTGGAAGGCACCGTTCGCAACGGGGTTGCCGCTGCCGACGCCGCACTCGAATACCTTCGGAAACGAAATGAATAACACCGCCAACTTGGACGACTGCCGCAGCATACCCGCCGACTTCCATCCTGCCGCCGACTGTCTCAAGGATCGCGTGATATTGGTGACCGGCGCCTCCGGCAGCATTGGCCGTGTTGCGGCACTCAGCTTCGCAAAGCATGGTGCGACCGTCATATTGCATGGCCGCAAAACCGCACGGCTCGATCCCGTCTATGACGCCATCGAAGCGGGCGGCTTTGCACAACCGGCGAACTTGGTGTTGGATTTTTTGTCCGCGACTGACGCGGATTATCTTGGCCTCGCCGAAACTATTTTCGCCAACTTCAAGCGGCTCGACGGCATCTTTCACGCCGCCAGCCACATGGCGCCGTTAAGCCCGCTGGCGACGCAAACCCTGACCAGCTGGAACGCCCATCTTGCCGTGAATCTGGTCGCGCCTGTTGCCATCACACGCGCGTGTTTACCGATGCTCAAGCGTGCGCCGGGTGATAACGCCAATGTCGTATTTCTGACCGAGAACCATGCTGTCGATCCCAAAGCCTATTGGGGCGCATTTGCGACCAGTAAAGCAGCGCTTGGCAATATTGCGACGATATGGAACGACGAACTTTCGGCCGATTCACAACTGCGTTTGCGGCTGCTGGTGCCCGGCCCAATTGCGTCACAAATGCGCGCAATGAGTCACCCGGGCGAGTTGGCGTCGAGCCTGCCGAAAGTTGAATCACTGATTCCGCACCTGTTGTACCTGATCAGCGGCGCTGCGCCGAAGGAAGCACCGTTGTTGTTTCGAACCTAACGAGCCATCCCGTAATTCGGGTATTGGCGACATTGCCTTCCCACGTTTAAGACATGCCCTTGCGCCAGATGCCCGCCAAATCCACGAGATACCGCGATTTGTATTCGGGTTGGTCTGATTATTGGGTAAACTAAGGCAAATATTGAATCGCGACAGCCGCGAACGGCATTGGGCAGTCAACCTTTGCAAGATCAGTGGCGTCATAACGCACTCGGTAGCCATCTATGTACGTTTTTTTGTACGCTCCATGCATGTCATACCCGACCATTCAACGCCGCCAATCGGCGCCAGGCAATGATTTGCGCCATTGCTGCGCCATGGCGATGACAATGGGGTGTTCGTGAGCGCGTCGATGGATCAGGGCAATCGCACCTTTATTGGGAGCGTGGTGTTTGTCGACATCGTTGGCTACTCCAAAAAATCGGTGACCGACCAGATCACAATGAAGGACCGGTTCACCGCACTCCTGTCGGATTCGCTCAAGGACGTTTCGCTCGAACAACGGATTATTCTGGACACCGGCGACGGCGCGGCGCTGAGCTTTATCGGTGATCCGGAAGATGCGCTGTTTGTCGGCATGAATATCCGCGACTTGCTGAAACGACAGACCCCGGACGCCGCCGAGCCAACCGACGCGTCGACGTCGTCTGGCAGCGATCTGTTTCTTCGCATCGGCATCAATCTGGGACCGATCAAGTTGGTACGCGACATCAACGGGCAACCCAATATTGTCGGTGACGGCATCAATGTCGCCCAACGCATCATGAGCTTCGCCCGACCCGGCCAGGTCGTGGTATCACGTTCGTTTTACGACGTTGTTTCGGTCATCTCCGACGAATACGCACAGCTTTTCAAATACGAAGGCTCGCGCACCGACAAACACGTGCGGGAACACGAAATTTATATTGTCGGCGACTCGGCTGCGGCATTCGACAAAGCAAGATCCGGCATGGAAGACCGTGCGGCCGCAACCAACCCGCCCGTCAAACCCGCTACCGGTGGCGCAAAAAAAACCGGCAAACCGGTGCGGGTGAAAACAGACAATAACGAAGCCGAAGCAGAGGGCATTCCGTTTTTGCAAGACAAGAAAAAACTGACCATCGTCGGCGGCGTCCTCGGGACATTGGTGATTGCGCTCGCCGTGATGTTGGCTTTCAAAAAGCCTTCGCAACCGGAGCCGCTCAAGGTCGCCACGCCGGCCTCGGCCTGCCCCGGCTGCCATACATTGCGCAGACCCGCGACTTCGCACACCTTCTCGTAGAGCGGCACCAGGGCGAAACCGAAGCCGAACATGCCCAGCGCCACCACCAGCAGCTTTTTCAGCATGCGCCGGTTGGACACCGAAGCAATAGCGGGCGCACTCATTTCGCCAGCCAATACTTGAGCATGATCGCGACAAAGAACCCAAGCGCAACCGCGGCCAGCACCAGAGCCGTCCTCCTTTTGCCGCTGTTGTCGCTGCTC
>JANOEV010000250.1:0-4719 GCA_031413695.1 Burkholderiales bacterium | reverse complement strand
CTCTAAAAAAATTTAAAAAAATGTAATTTAAGTTTCTCGTGCTGAAAATCTAATAAAGCGAAGTTATTTTGTATCGCCAAATGTATTTGCACGCATATGCTTGGAGTCCGAGCTCGAAAACAAGCGTAACCAAGAGGCAATTTTGCGGTTGTTGAATGAGATGGGCGACTTGGCGGATGGCGATTTGACCATTCGCGCCAAGGTTACCGAGGACATCACCGGCGCAATCGCCGACTCGATGAACTACACGATTGATGAATTGCGTGCGCTGGTAACGGGTGTCAACAACGCGTCAACCCAAGTGTCGGCAAAGTCTCAGCAGGCGCAGGCGGTTTCCGTCCAGCTGCTGGATGCCGCAGAAAAACAGTCCAAAGAAATCCAAACAACCACAGAACAGGTGTTGACGGTGGCAAACACGCTTTCGACTGTTTCGACGAATGCCGAAGAATCGTCCAAGGTTGCGTTGCGCTCCCTTGCCGCAGCGGACAAGGGCCGTCTTGCCGTGCAAAATTCAATCGCCGGCATGAATGACATTCGTGAGCAAATCCAGGAAACATCGAAACGTATCAAGCGCCTGGGCGAGTCGTCGCAGGAGATCGGCGAGATCGTGGAGCTGATTTCCGACATTACCGAACAGACCAACGTGCTTGCACTGAATGCGGCAATTCAGGCTGCTTCAGCGGGTGAAGCAGGGCGTGGATTCTCGGTGGTTGCCGAAGAAGTGCAACGATTGGCGGAACGCTCCGCAGAGGCAACAAAACAAATTGGCGCAATTGTAAAGACCATTCAGGCCGATACACAGGATGCGGTTGCGGCGATGGAAAAGTCCACCACCGGTGTGGTCGAGGGCGCGAAACTGTCAGACGCCGCCGGACAGGCTTTGAATGAGATCGACTCGGTAACAAAAAATCTGGCCGGTCTGATTGAAAAAATTTCAAGCGACACACAAACCCAGGCGTCGTCTGCGAACAAGGTGGCGCGCAACATGCAGGACATTCTTGAAATCAATCGGCAGACGACAGCCGGTACCCAACAAACAGCGACCTCGATTAAAGACCTTGCTGACGTGGCATCGGATCTGAAGGCTTCGGTTTCCGGCTTCAAGTTATAAACCGCCGAAAATTGACCCGTCGTATCAATGAGCTCAACGATGTCATCAACACTGGATTTAGGGCCGCTTTCCTGGGTCAAAACCGAGATCGAGCATTCGCTTGCGGAGGCCCGTTCCAACCTTGACCGGTTGGCGATTGACCCGACTGATGCCAAGGCGTTCAAGTACGTTTCCACCCATTTGCATCAGGTGACAGGCGCCTTGTCCATGGTGGGTCTCGGGGGTGCAACACGGTTCACAGAAGAAATTGAGGCGCTGGTTGCGACGCTCGGCAACCCCGACGCCCATTCCGCGCTAAAGGAGCGTGTTGCGCTTGCCAAGCAGGCAACCGGTTCACTCTCCGCTTATCTCGATGGGTTGATGTCGGGCCAATCGGATCGCCCCATGTCGCTGGTGCCAGCTTACCTTTCCCTGAATCGGGGGCGGGGCGACAACGGCGCCGCCGAGAGCGATTTGTTTTCGCCGGATCTGAATATCGTCGTACCGATGCCGGAAGACACAGTGGCGCTGCCCAAGTCGGATATGCTGCTCGAGGCGGTGAAACAACGGCGCGGACTGTATCAGGCCGGCCTGCTCAAGTTGCTGCGTGAAAAAGACTTGATCGGCGGGGCGCGCGACATGCGTAACGCCACGTTGGCAATCGAGGCATTACAAGTGACCTCGCCGACCCGGGCGTTTTGGTTCACCGTTACCGGTTTTTTTGACGCTGTTGCCGCCAATCCAGCCGAGTCCGGGTCACTCGCAGTGCAGCTATTCGGGAAAATTGATCAACAGATCAAGCTGATTATCGACGGCGTGCAGAAAGTACCCGAAAGGCTTTTCCGGGATCTGTTGCTGGTGATCGGCAAATCTAAAGCAAGTACGGAACGCGTTAGAGAAATCCGCGCTTTGTACCGTCTCGACGAATTGCTTGCAGCGGCACCGGCTTTGGATGCCACTGCTGATGAGTCGGTTCGGACGCTGGTTCGGTCACTGCGTGATTTGGTTCAATCTGGCAAGGATAATTGGCTGAAATTCACCAGCGGTAACCGCGCCGCGTTGGACGCGTTTGCCGAGCAGGGGGATGCGCTGGCCCGGCAAGCCCAGCAATTGCCGAATATGGGAATGGCTGAATTGCTACGTGTGATCGGCCTGGTCGGACCACATTTGAAAAAAACCGGCGTGCCGGCAAATGAAATCCAAGCGCTCGAAGTGGCGTCTGCGCTTCTGTTTGTTGAGTCGTCGCTTGAGAATTTCGTCCGGCTCTCGCCGGAGTTTGCCATCCAGTCACAGGGCGTTATCGGCCGCATCAAAGGCGCGATGTCAGGTACGCCCCTGCCTGCACTCGACGCGTCCACCAATGCGCTCATGGACGATTTCACCAAGCGGGCGCAAGAGCGCCTGCTGATGTTTCAAGTCGGGCAGGAGATACAGGTCAACCTTTCGACGATCGAAAGCACGCTCGATGGATTTTTTCGCGACCCGGTCAAGACGGCTGAACTCGCGTCGTTACCCGCCCTGTTTGCGCAGGTGCAGGGCGCACTCGCGATTCTGGAACTGAATGAGGCGGCGGCATTGAACCAGATGCTGCGCGATCGTGTGCTGCAGTTCTCGTCTGGCGCGATAAAGGGTGCCGGTGATGATGCCGAGGCGGTCGCAGAGGGTGTTTCCGCAATGGGATTATTTATCGCCGCGTTGCAACAAAGCGCCACCGACCCGCGCGCCGTTTTGCTGCCGGCATTGGTCCGCTTTGGTTTGGCTGACCGGCCTGCCGCAAGCGAGGGAAGTCTCATCAAGGCGCCGGTTTCAAGCGCCGATGTCGATGTCGACAAACAGAAAGTGCAGGCGTTGTATTCCGACTGGAAACAGCAGCCCGACGATACCGCCTCGCGGGATCATTTACGCGACGCCGTAAAGGAGCTCAAACAAAACGCCGAAATCGCCGGCGATGCCGCAGCTGTGCAATCGTCTGAAGCGTCGCTTGAGGCAATTGACGCATCGTTTGATCCGATGAGAACCGGCGTCACCGACGCGCTTGCCGATATTGCCCCAGCCAAACCTGCTGATGCCCCCGCGCCGCAGGTAGTTCATCTCATGGATGCACCGGCTGCGGAAGTCGATCAGGAGTTGCTCGATATCTTTTTGGAAGAAGCCACAGAAGTGGTCGCCAGCATTCGTGAAAATCTGACGTTGGTTCGGCAATCGCCGCACGACAAAGAGCCGCTAATAACCATTCGCCGCGGATTCCATACGCTCAAGGGATCCGGCAGGATGGTCGGCCTGAATGATCTTGGCGAGGTCGCCTGGAGCTGCGAACAGGTGATGAATAAGTGGCTGAAGGATGAAAAGGCATTGTCCCCGGGGTTGTTGTTGCTCCTGACGGAGTCGTCGGACAGCTTCAGCCAATGGGTAACGTCGTTGCAAGGCAATGGTAACGCGACTATCGATGGCACCAGCATCAATGCCATTTGTGATTTGCTCAAAAACGACAAAGAACCGGTACTTGAGACCCAGACGATCGCGTTGGTCGCGGCGGGGACACAAGCAGTTATCGAGACATCAACCGACACAGCCGATCCGCTTCCATCGCCGGTGACATCGCCATCAGAACCTGTCTTCGAAGCATTTGCGAACGAGACTGATTCGAGTGCAAACGCTGCGGATATCGCGCTAGTTACCGACCTGCCGTCCAACGATGCCGACATGCCGGTCCCGTCAATCGAGGAGAATCCGTCGGTTGACGCAACGCAACCCGATATCGCGGGTGTGGCGACGGTTGCAGAGACTGGCGCGATGCTACCGACCATCGAAGGCATCGATATTTTTGATGAGTTGCCCGCACTCAATCCGCCATCTTCCGTCCCGCCTGTCGACGGGCTATTGCCCGCGGCCGCGGACGCACCCGAGACGGCCGTGGATACCGACGAAATTACGATTGGTCACGTACGGCTGTCGAAACCGCTTTACGAAATTTACCTCGGCGAATCGAGTCTGCATATTGAAGTGCTTGAAGGGGAAATGGCTGTCATCGAAGCCAACCCGCGCTCGCCGGTTTCGCATGAGTTTATGCGTGCGGCGCACACATTGACCAGCTCTTCGCGCACCACCGGCTTCGAGTCCATTGCCGCTGTCGCGTTTGCCTTGGAAAAATGGCTTACCGGCGCAATCGAGCTCGCGCCAGATTTCAATACAGAAAGATTGCATGCAACCCGGCAGGCAATCGATACGCTTGCCGACATGGTGCTTTCCTTGCATACGCGCGAATATCCGGCAGCCCGGTCGGATATTGTGTCCGCACTGGTGCAATTGCGGGACAATCTCAAATCCGGCGCGCGCAGCGGCGAGGGCACGTATGTGAAGGCGCCGCAGGTGCCGGTCGAAACGACGTCAAGCGTGTTTCCCGTTGCGGACGCACGAGTAATAGGGGCGGATCAACCGCGTTCGGACATTGCCGCGGCTGTCACCCCGCCGCGGGGTGAAGATATTCGGGCGGAGAACCCTGTTGATCCTGCAACGATCTTTGGCATCGCCTCGGTCGGCGCACTGACCGCCGCTGCCGCCACATTTGCCGGTACCACGCCGTCGATAGATACGCGAGCAACAGATAGACCGCCAACCGACGACATCGC